>JBAVMZ010000001.1:0-2321 GCA_049690595.1 Occallatibacter sp.
ACACCGCGCTGGGCATCGAGGCCGCCAGGGCCGCCGGCATGGCCAGCGTGCTGGTTCCCTCGCCCATGGAGCGCCGCGCGGCCAAAAGACTCAGCAACGGAACCGGAGAGACAGCGGCAGCGTAGACTCGAAAGAAACGCCGGAGGTCCCCTTGGCCACAGCCCGCGCACGGGAGCCGCGCTCCCTCGAACCGGCAGAGCCGCTTCCCGCCGCGGCCTGGATCCCGCTGATTGGCGTGGCCGCCGTGGTGACGCTCGCCCACCTGGCGACGAACGGCCGGTACGGCTTCCATCGCGACGAGTTGCAATTCCTTAGCGATGCGCGGCATCTGGACTGGGGCTTCGTGGCCTACCCGCCGCTGACGCCCTTCGTCGAGCACGTCAGCATGAGCCTCTTCGGCCTCTCGATGGTTGGGCTGCGGCTGGCCTCGGTGGTGGCGCAGGCGATTGCGCTGGTGGCCGTGGGGCTGATGGCCCGCGAGTTTGGCGGCGGACGGCTGGCCCAGTTCACCGCGACGCTCGCCGTTGCGCTCTCGCCGGTACCGCTCTTCAATGGCACGGAGTTTCAATACACCAGCTTCGACTTCCTCTGGTGGGTGCTCATCGCGTATTTTGTGGCGCGGTTCCTGCGTACGGAGAATCCGCGGTGGTGGCTCGGGATCGGCGGCATTATCGGGCTGGGGCTGCTGACCAAGTACGCCATCGTCTTTTACATCGCAGGCGTGCTGGCCGGGCTGGCGCTGACGCCGGCCCGGCGCGTCTTCCTGAGCCGCTGGTTCTGGGCCGGGGTTGCGCTGGCTCTGGTGCTCTTCCTGCCCAATCTGGTGTGGCTCGCGCGCCACGACTTCATCAGCTACCACTTTCTGCAGCACATTCATGTGCGCGACGTGGGCGAGGGGCGCACCGAGCACTTCTGGCGCGACCAGGTGTGGATCTGCATCAGCCCGGCCGCCGCGCCGCTGGCGCTGTGGGGGCTGGTTGGCCTGCTGCGCAGCTCGCGCTTCCGTGCGATGGCGTTCCTCTACCTGATTCCGCTGGGGATCTTCTTCGCCGCCAAAGGGCGGGGCTACTACATGACCGGCGCCTACCCGATGCTGCTGGCGATGGGCGCCGCCGCCGCGGGCAGCTGGATGGGGGCGCGCCCGGCGATTCTGCGCCGCGGGCTGCCGGCCGTCTTTTACGCGGGACTCGCCTTCTGCGGCGCCTACATCGCGGCGATCGTCCTTCCGCTGGCCTCGGACGGCCCTTTGCGCGCCTTTGCCCTGGAACATAACGGCGACCTGCGGGAGGAGTTTGGCTGGCAGGAACTTGTCAGCACCGTGGCCGGGATTCGCGATACGCTGCCCGCCGAGCAGCAGGCCAACCTCGGCCTCGTCGTTGGCAACTACGGCGAGGCCGGCGCCATCGAAATTCTCGGCCCCGCGCTGCGCCTGCCGGCGCCGATCAGCATGACCAACTCCGCGTGGCTGCGGGGCTATCCGGCGACGCCGCCGACAACGCTGATCCTGGTTGGGTTTTCGCGGGAATGGGCGGAGCGGAACTTTACGGGCTGCCGGCTGGCCGGGCACAACGGGAACGCGCTGGGGATCCACAACGAGGAGAGCGACGACCACCCGGACATCTTCGTCTGCGGACCGCCGCGGCTCTCGTGGGCGGAGTTCTGGAAGACGCACCAGTTCTTTGGCTAGGGAACCTCTGAACCAACGTCGAGAAGCGAGAAGGACGTCCATCGGGGGCTGAAGTCTCCCTCAGTCAGCGAGGGGAACCCCCCGGCTCTGCCGGGGAGACAGCCGGTGTTTGACATTTACGGTAGCCGCCCCCGGATCCTCCATTCCTTTCGCAAAGACGCGCAGGATGCAGAAGCGCCGTCCCTACGGGACTCCGGGGAAGCTGTTGGTTACGCCCACCCCACGCTGAAGCGCGGGGCTAACCAACATTGCGCCTACGGCGCGGGGTGACTGGGTTCCGCCGGCGGTGACTGGGTTCCGCCGGCGGGGACTGGGTTCTGCTGGCGGGGACTGGGTTCTGCTGGCGGTGACTGGATTTTGCCGGCGGGGAGCGTCCTGACACCAGCGCCTTTGAAGGGCCTCCAACCATAAAGCCTCGGGCTCTGCTGGAGGTACTTACTGTGAAAATGCTCCAGCCTACATTCCTCAGGGGATTGAGCAATCGCTGAATTTCCAATGGGTTTGTGCCCACCTGGCAAGCGGGAGCGTGGGTCAGGAGACCCACGCTACAGCCGGCCGGGAGGCCGGCGCTACACGAGGGGCCGGCGCTACACGAGGGGCCGGCGCTACACGAGGGGCCGGCGCTACACGGGAG
>JBAVMZ010000002.1:0-1676 GCA_049690595.1 Occallatibacter sp.
GGCGTGGTCTGGCCGCCGACGTAGCGCTTCCATGCCGGCTGCCACTTGGTGAGCGGCTGGTAGGCGATGGATTGACCGTCGGGCGAGAAGGAGGCCTGAAAACCCGAGGGCAGAGGCAGCAGCTCGGGCATCCCGGAGCCGTCGGCGTGAACGCGGAAGAGCTTGTTGAAGTGGCGGTAGCTGAGGGCGCCGCTGGCGATGAGCACGTCTTTGGAGTCAGGCGACCAGCCGACGATCTGGCTGCCGGCCGGATGCCAGGTGATGCGCCGGGGCACGCCGCCCGCGGCCGGGATGACGTAGACGTCGGTGTTGCCGCGCAGGTGGGCCGAGTAGGCGATCTGGGCGCCGTCGGGCGAATAGAAGGGGCCGGCGACGACCTGTCCGTTGGAGGTGAGGCGCTGGGCCTCGCCGCCGCTCCGGCTGACCGTCCAGATGTCGTCGGCATAGCGGAAGGCGATGCGGTCCTGCGAGAGCGAGGGCGACCGGAGAAGCAGGGGCGGGTCGGCAGTGGGCGCCTGGGCGCGGGCGGCGAGGGGGGCGAGGAAGGCGAGGGCAAGCAGGACTAAGGAAAGGCGGGCGGGAACGCGAATCATCGGGCCTCCGGTGGTGGTCTCAAGGGGGTTGGACGCGAGCAGGGCGGCGGCGAACCGCGCGCCCGCCGATTCGGCGGTGCAAAGGAATCTTACGCTTCGGGAGCCGGGTTGGTTCGGGGAATCGTGCGGGAAAGAAACCGGGGAGGATGAGGGCAGAGCGGGATAGGGGAGCCGGTTCTGGCGGTTTGCACCAGGGATGAGGCAAGCCGCGGCGCCGGCCAGCGGCAGCCGGAACCAGCGCGCCCCGGAGCGCGTATTCTCCGGGCAGGGGCAGAGGGCGGGGGCGGGGCGCCCTGGGTCCTTCCGGACGGCTGGTCCGTCCAAAACAATGACTGCGCGGGCAGCGGCGCGTCTTTGTGCCCGACCCTGGACAAGCGAGCAAGTTGCCGACCGGCGGCCGCACCGGAATCCAAGCGAAAGCGAAACCATGCAATTCACTGAGGCCATCAAACTCGCACTGCAATCGCTGTGGGGGAACAAGCTGCGCACTTTCCTGACGCTGATCGGCGTGGTGATGGGCGTGGCTTCGATCATCATGGTCATCACCTTGGTGAACGGCGCCAACAAGTACGTGACCACCAAGCTGTTAAGCCACGGCGCCGACGTATTCACCGTGCAGCAGATGCCCGGCGTGATCTTCACCGCGGAAGAGTATTTCCGGTATCAGAAGCGCAAGATCCTGCGCATCGAGGATTACCAGGCCATCCAGGATTCCTGCGCGGCGTGCGGCGAGGTGGGCGTGCGGCTGGACAAGATTGTCAGCGTGGTTTACAACGGGCACTCCAGCTCCGATACCGACATGCGCGGCATTACCTGGACCATGGTCTCGCTGGATAACCTCGACATCGCCCTGGGCCGCGGCTTCACCCCCGCCGACGACGACAAGGCAACGCACAGCGTGATCGTGGGATACGACATCGTGGACAATCTGCTGGGCGACGGGGACCCCATCGGCAAGGAGATCCGCGTCGGCGGTATCCCTTACACCGTGGTGGGCGTGGGCGACCGTCAGGGCAAGACCTTTGGCCAGTCCCAGGACAACTGGGTGGCCGTGCCCATCACCACCTACCAGCAGATCTACGG
>JBAVMZ010000003.1:0-1543 GCA_049690595.1 Occallatibacter sp.
CTTGTTCATCGGCTCGCGTCTTTGCTCCACGCTCCCTTCAGACCCCGCCTCGCGACGGCAGCCCTTGCGCTTCGCTATCACTTCTCCTCCATCAGGATGTGAAGAGGACTTGCACCTCCAAGCTGTCCTTCATGCGCGGCGTACCAAACACAAAGGCCGGAGCGGTTGCTCCGGCCTTTGTGTTTTTCTAACTCCGCCAGCGCCGCTGGCAGCGCCAACTCCGCTATCCCTGGATGTCGAACTGCTCCGGGTGTAGCGCCGGGTCGCTCTTCACCAGGATGTTCTTCCCGGTCAACTCCTCGAAGTCGGTGAGCCAGGCCGAGTTGTTCTGCTTGAGCACCTTCACCGTCTCCGGATTGACGCGCAGCAGAACGTCGGCGTTCTCGAAGTGCTTGCGCATCTTGCGGAGTTCCACCCAGATCTCGTTGCAGACCGTGGACGGGCTCTTGACCATGCCGGTGGCCTGGCAGGTGGGGCAGGGCACCGAAAGCGTGCGCTCGAGCGACTGCTTGACGCGCTTGCGCGTGATCGCGACCAGGCCAAAGTCGTTGAACTGGAGAACCTTGGTCGGTGCGCGATCGGCCTTCAGAGCTTCTTCGAGGGCGGCCAGCACCTTGTACCGGTTCTTGCGCTCGTCCATGTCGATGAAGTCGATGACGATGATGCCGCCCAGGTCGCGCAGGCGAATCTGGCGGACGATCTCGGGGACCGCGTCGAGGTTGGTCTTGACGATGGTGTCCTCAAGGCGGGCCGACTTGCCGACGTACTTGCCGGTGTTGATGTCGATGGCGACCAGCGCCTCGGTCTGGTTGATGACGATCGAGCCGCCCGACTTGAGCCAGACCTTGGAGCGCAGGGCCTTCGAGATCTCGTCCTGGATGCCGAAGTGTTCGAAGAGCGGCGTCTCCTTGGTGTACATCTTGACGCGGCGGACGAGCGAGGGCGAGAAGCGGTTGAGGAAACGCACGATGCGCTCGTAGTCGTCCTGCGAGTCGACCCAGATGGCGGAGAAGTTGGAGCTAACCTGGTCGCGCAGGATGCGCTCGATGAGCGAGAGATCGTGGTAGATCAGCGCCGGCGATTTCGACGAGTCGGAGCGCTGCTTGATCTCGGCCCAGAGGTGGAGCAGGAAGCGCAGGTCGGCGCGGAGTTCCTCTTCGCTGGCGCCTTCGGCCGCGGTGCGGACGATGAAGCCGCCCGAAGCGTCGCCGCGCTCGCTGATCAGGATGCGCTTCAGCCGCTGGCGCTCTTCGTCGGAGGCAATCTTGCGGCTGACGCCGACATGCGAGACGGTGGGCATGAAGACCAGGAAGCGGCCAGGCAGGGCGATGTGCGAGGTGATGCGCGCGCCCTTCTTGGCGATGGGCTCCTTGGCGATCTGCACCAGAATCTCCTGGCCCGGCTTGAGCAGGTCGGAGATGATGGGCAGGTCGGAGGTCTGCATGGAGCGGCGCGAGGGTCCGCGGCTGCCACGCTGGCCGCCCTGACCTCCGCGGTCTCCGCGATCGCGACCGCGGCGTCCGCGGCCGCCGCGATCACGGCG
>JBAVMZ010000004.1:0-4050 GCA_049690595.1 Occallatibacter sp.
GGCTCTGTCTTACCCTGTGCCTTACGGGGATTTGTTCACAAAGGACGACTTTGGTGGATCATCGAGAACGAGCGCGGGCGGGGACGCCCGCGCTACGGCCGGCCGGGAGGCCGGGCTACGGTCTCATGCCTCGCGGGCCGGCTCCCACAGCTCCACCCGGTTCCCTTCAGGATCCTCGATCCAGGCGAAGCGGCCGTACGCGTGATCCTCCCGGTGCGGGTCGATTTTCACCCCGGCCCCGGCCAGCGCGGCCAGCAGCTCGTCGAGCGAGTCCACGCGGAAGTTGACCATCGCCTGCTGCGGCCCAGGGCCAAAGTACTTGGTCGCCTCCGGAAAGTGGGCAAAGACCGTATCCCCGGCCGCCTCGGGCCCGGAAAAGACCAGCGCGCCGCCCTCGCCCACCGGAAGGCCCAGGTGCTGCGCGTACCAGGCGCCGAGCGCCTTCGGGTCCCGCGCCTTCAAAAACACTCCGCCCACTCCCACTGCTCTCGCCATCGGCTACTCCTCCTTCAGAGTCTCTTCGAGCGTCGGCTTGTGTTTGGCCGCCCGCCCTGTCCGCGGCTCGGTCTCGATCACGCGCGCCGGCTTCGGCTGGCCCACCCGCTCCCGCGCGTTCGCCTTCACCGCCTTCGTGGCAGAAAACTTTCCTGGCTTGCGTTTCGTCATACCAAGATTGAGTATGGAGTAGATTGGGCCCGCGCGCCAGAGTCAGGAAGAACGCCATCATGGAAGAACGCGATTTTTACACAGAAACCGTCGAGACCCGCACCCACACGCTCACCTGTCCCAAATGCGGTCAGGCGGGCGAGTACCAGGTGACCTGGGTCGTCCGGCGCAAACGGGCGCAACTGCCCCGCGGCGCCGGCGAACGCGACCGCGCCCGCTTCGCCAAGTGGCAGTCTTACATGGTCCGCCGCGACGACAAGCTGGCCTGCGCCAACATCCGCTGCCGCAAGCCCTTCGAGATCACCAGCCTACAGACCATGGCCTTCCTCATGGACTGAGCTGAGCCACCCGGCCCTTCCCCACGGCCGGCGCACACTCCGGAGGCCGGTGCGCCCCTCTCCTTCCCTGAGGTGACCCCATGCACCCCTCCGCCCGCCACCTGCTTCTGCTTCCTCTCGCCGCCCTCGTTGCCCTTCTGCCGCTCGCCGCCCAGCAACCGGCGCCCCCGCAGACGCTTGAGCCCATCGTCCTGCCCAAACCCCAGGTCACCCAGGGCCTGCCCCTGATGCAGGCTCTGGCCCTGCGCCGCACCACCCGCGCCTTCGCCGACCGGCCGCTGCCGCTGCAAACACTCTCCAACCTGCTCTGGGCGGCCTTCGGCGTCAACCGCACCCGCCAGGAGAAGCCCGGCCTCGGCCGCACCGCCCCCTCGGCCATGAACAGCCAGGACATCGAGATCGACGTCGTGCTGCCTGCCGGCGTCTACGTTTACGAGGCCGAGCCCCACCGCCTGCGTCCCGTGGCAGCCGGCGACCAGCGCGCCAAAATGGGTGCTCCCCCGGCCGGCCAGGCCGCTGTCACCCTGGTCTACGTCGCCAAGGAGAAGGACGCCTTTGGCGAGGTCGACACCGGCTTCATCGGGCAGAACGTCTACCTCTTCGCCGCATCCGAAGGCCTCAACGCCTGGTTCTATGCCCTCCACGGCCAGCAGGACGCCGCCGCCGTAGCCGCCGCCCTCAAGCTAGAAGCCGGCAATCGGCCGCTCTACGCCCAATCGGTCGGGTATCCGCCGAAGTAGCGGGGCGTTCCCGGCGGTCCCGGAGCGTTTTCCATGACTAATCCTGGAGGGTTGGGATCCGTGGCCTCCCAGGTCTCAAAATCGAGACCTGGGACATCCAGTTTTAGTGGTTAGACGCAGGCCGCCCGCTCACGTCCTTTCTAGATTGGTCTTCTTTGATCATTTCGATCCACTCGTCGATGTCCCGATCAGCGCGGTACCGTGGCCCGTATCGGAGCCCATCTCCCAATTGCCATTGCAACTCCGCCAGATACCTTTCTTTCAGGGTCTCTATGTCGAGAGGGATGGCCCTGGCAAGAAACCGCATATCGTCTCTGTCTTTCTGGTTGTTCCTCCCAAGTTTAGTCAGAGCGATATCGTACGGATCCAGTACCCGAATGCGCAGATTCTTGTAGGCGCCAGCAAAGATTTCGGTCAACCTGTCCTCATAATTTTCCGGGAAAGACGCGACCGTCACTGGATCAATGTACAGTTTGTACTTTCTGTGAAGCGGGCCACCTTCGCACCCCAAGGTGAGGAGAGGACCAGCAAGCACCGCTGCGGGAACCTCTATAAGGTCGATATCCGCCGTAGACCTCGACATACCATAGTGGACCGTCAGGGCGAATCCCCCGATGCAATTGAGAAACACCGGTGTGGCAAGAGCCGCGTCAATCTCGGCCAGAAAAGAGTGCCACGGCTCAGGCGGGAGTGCGCTTGACGACATTCGCTACTTCCTTCGCATTCAGATCTGTAAGAAGCCGCCAGAATCGAGCAGCTTTGGGTCTGCTCCGGTGAAGCCGTCCGCGCTCAACCTGCGTCAGCGATTTCTTGCAGAGCGTGTCTTCTTTGTAGAGGCGAGCTTCGCGCAGCCAGTTCAGCCAGGGCTCCAGTTTAACCGTCACGTCATTCAAGTGCAGCTTTCTTGTGGCTTCCACTGTGACCTCCAGCAGAAATCCCAGCCGGTTCTGGAGGTTGCGCAAGCGCACTTCGTCGGTCAGCTTCTTCCAGTCCAGATCGAGTTGGTGCGCCAATACCCACGGCAGTGCCTCGGTCACTCTTTGGTCCAGATCCTCGGTGTTGAGGGCATCGAGCAGGACCAGGAGCGGGTCAACTTTCCTGGGCCTGCGCGCCAAATAAGCAAACCCCGGATAACCGAGGTTGCCCAGAAGTTCTTTCAGGACCTCGCTGTATGGAGCAGCTTCACGGTCAATGGCGCTTTGCCAGTGCCGATGCCCGGAGGCCGACGCCAGCGGGGTCGATGTCTCCGTAAGCGCTTGAGGACAAACCGAATACATCCAGTTCTTTAACGCTGGCGTCACCGGGCGAAGACCCTTCTCGACCGCACACACGAACGGCTGCCGGACGCCGACTGCTCTGGCCGCGTCCACCTGAGTTTTACCGGCCTTCTTGCGCCACGTTCTGAACTCAGATCCGCTCATGTCACAAATATAATCAACGTGATTATATTGTCAAGATTAATCTCGAATTGCTGTTGGCATAAATGCAAACAACCGGCCAGAGTTCCTGCAACGATGACCTCCGTACTACCGAGACAGAATCCTTTAGCAAGCCGCGGACCCACTGGCGCGCGGCCCATTGGCTGTGATTGAATCGAAAGTGGATGCGGGCCGGAGGCCGAACGACGGGTCCGCTCGAGGAGAACTTCATGGCAAATTCCCTGCTTCCCCCCGAGGAGCGCCACCTGACCCCCGACCAGGTGGAGGCGCTGGACAAGCGGCGCGACCTGGGCCACACCTTGCTGGTCATCGCCGGTCAGTTCGCCGTCATCGCCACCATCCTGCTGCTCTGGGTGGGGCAGGACCTGAGCTACTCGCCAGGCTGGGCGCACCCCATTGCGTACTACTTCGCCGTGGCGCTGGCAATCATCGCCGTCTGCGGCGTCGCGGGCGTGGCGCTGCGCCGGGGAACGCCGCGCATCGACTGATTCCCGTTCGTCTCGCCTCCGTGCGGGCAGGCCGGTGCTCGTTTCCCCTGCCCGGCCGCCGCTCCTGAAGGTCGCCGATGGCCACTTCCCCCTCCGCCGCACCCGCCAGCCTGGCCCCGCCCAGGCTCACGGACAGTCACGGGCGCGTGATTCACGACCTGCGCGTCTCGATCACCGACCGCTGCAACTACAAGTGCGTCTACTGCCGCACGGGCGAGGCCGGTGCGCTCTATCCCGAACTCAGCGACGAAGAGTACCTGCGCCTGATCCGCCTGTTTGTCTCGCTGGGCATCACCAAAGTGCGGCTGACCGGCGGCGAGCCGCTGCTGCGCCGCGGCGTGGTGGAGCTGGTGCGCGCGCTGGCCGGGATGCGCACGCC
>JBAVMZ010000005.1:0-11187 GCA_049690595.1 Occallatibacter sp.
TACTGCCTTACTGTGCGGGGTGGGGGGAGGGGTCCGTCAGAATCGACCCCTCCGGGGCCGCTCCGCGCTGCCGCAGGAGCCTTCCACTCCATTGTGAGCGATGAGAGGGGAATTGGATGCAGGCTGACCTGTGAGAAATGCAGGCTAAGAACAGCTCTTCCCCGCAGGGAATGCGCTCCCGTGTCGCAGCAAAATGGTCGGCCAGGATTTGCTCTTCCCCGACCCGGCTGTTGGAGAAAAACCGATATGCCGCCTTGACCGCCCCCCAACCCCGACAGGCGAAGGGGTGCTTCGCCCACCCCTTTGGCCAACTGCGTCACCAGAGAACGCAGCCGCTTATCCAGCCGCGCGTCCGGCAGCTTCGAAGCCGCCAGCTCCCGCTCGATCCAGTCCGGACCTCCGCCAAACTCCGCCGTGGTTGCCTGTTTCGCCGCTTCTGCCATGACGCCAGTTCACCGCTCGCCAGGCCGCTCTCGAAGGAACCTCGCTTGAGGCCGAATACGTCTTGCCAGCACCGACGCCGAAGTTGTGGGTAATTCAAAGCGCTTCAGCCGGCCGGGAGGCCGGCGCTGCGATCGATTGCCGCACATGGGTCCAAAACGCTGTGAGAAATGCAGGCTGGCAGGGATGTCGTCAGCAGTCAAGAGACGGCGCGGGGACCGCTGGACACCGGGGCGAGTTGGTGCGGGGCGCATGGAATCAGGCGAGCGTGGCCACCAATGACACCTCGGTATTGTTGGCGAAGAGCTTGGAGATGGGGCAACCGGCCTTGGCGGCGTTGGCGGCGGTTTCAAAGACCTCCTTGGTGGCGCCGGGGACGCTGGCCACGGTGGTGAGCTGGATGCGGGTGATCTGGAAGCCGTCGCCGACCTTGGCCAGAGTGACGGCGGCCGAGGTCTCGATCTTCTCCGGGGTCAGGCCGCTGCCGCCGAGGATGGCGCCCAGTGCCATCGAGTAGCAGCCGGCGTGGGCGGCGGCGATAAGCTCTTCGGGGGTGGTGCCGGTCTCGGCGCCTTCAAAACGGGTGGCGAAGGAGTAGTTTGCGTTGTTGAGGACGCCGGTGGCCGTCGAGATGACGCCCTTGCCCTCCTTCAGTGAACCGGTCCAGACCGCGGTTGCCTTGCTTGCCATGAGTTCCTCCTTGGGATCTTTCGGTTTCGTTTGTGCCTGCCGCGGCGCGGAGCATTGCCAGCCGGCGCCGGCGGCGCATCTTGTGTCAGAGCAAAAGGAAATGCCACAGAGGCGCGCGGGGAGTCACGCCGCCACTGACCAGTTGGATGCGGCGGCTGGCTGCGGGGATTCGCCGTCTGCCGGAACGCCGACGAAATCTGCTACGCTCGGAGCCATGCCGAGCGAGCTTCCCCCGACCGGTGACTCCGACCCCGCCACCGCGATTCCGCAGGCTGAGATCGCCTGCCCGGCCCGACCCGTCGAGCACCACTGCCAGATCTGCCCCACCTGCGGCGAGCGGCTCCACGAGCACCGCTGCAAGCTGGTCTGCGGACGGTGCGGGTACTATCTGAGCTGTTCGGATTACTACTGAGCTTGCCACCGCCTCCGCCGACCCGCGATGGATCGACGTCGGGGCGCCCCACCCTCGCGGCGTCTTTGTTTTTGCCGCCAGGGTGGGTTCGCCCGAACCTCAACCGGTCTTGTTCCCCGGGGAGCGTCTACTTTGCTTCGCCGGCCTTGCGGGCGGCTTCGAACTCGTCGCCGGGGAGCCACTCGACTGGCTGGGCCTGCGCGTTGGCGAGCCAGCCGAGCACGAATCCGAACTGGGCCAGGCGGGCGTTGCCGCGGAAGTCCCACTCCTGCTGGAACTCGTCCGAGGGCTGGTGGTAGTGGTGGGCAACGTAGTTGGCAAACTGCGCGTGGCCCCAGGCGGTGTCGCGGCCCTCGAAGAGCTCGCCCTCGCCGATGGAGAAGGCGGGAATGCCGGCGCGGGAGAGCGAGAAGTGGTCGCTGCGGTAGTAGTGGCCGGCCGAGGGGGCCGGATCGGGGACCAGTTCGAGGCCGAAGGAGCTGGCTGCGCTCTGGACCGCAGGCAAGAAGTTGAGGCGCTCGGCGCCGCTGAGCTCGGCCTGGCGGGGAACGCCGATGGGCAGAACCATGTCGTAGTTCAGGTCGAGGGCGAAGCGGCCGGCGGGGATAGGGGGATGCTCGCCCAGGTACTCGGAGCCGAGCAGCCCCTGCTCCTCGACGGTGACGGAGGCGAAGTAAACCGGGTTGGCGGGGCGCGCGGCGGACTGCGACCAGGCGCGGGCCAGCTCCAGCAGAATGCCGCAGCCGGTGCCGTTGTCGGCGGCGCCGTTGTAGATGCCGTCGCCCAGGGCCGTGGGGTCGATGCCGAGGTGGTCGTAGTGGGCGGTGTACATCACGGCATTATGGCCGGGTTGGGCGCTGGCGCCGGGCAGGTACCCGACGACGTTGGCCGAGGTGTAGCGGCGCACGCGGCTCTCGATGTGGCCGCGAAGGTGGATGGGGAACTCGACCGGATGGAATGCGCCAGGCTTGCCCGCCTGCTCGATCACTTTGTCGAGGTCGCCGAGGCCGGCCAGCGTGAGCAGGCGCTGGGCCACGGGGTGCTGAATCCAGGAGGCGGCGCGTAACGTGGCGCGCGGGTCGCCTTCGAGATAGCTTTTCTCGATCGCCTGCGAGTTGCGCACCACCTCCCAGCCGTAGGCGGCCAGGTCGGTGCGGTGGATCAGCAGCACGGCCACGGCGCCGCGGCGCGAGGCCTCCTCGTACTTGTAGCTCCAGCGGCCGTAGTAGGTGAGCGCCTTGCCCTTGAAAAAGGCCGCATCGTCGGAGGGCGGCTCGTTGACGATGACGAGCGCCACCTTGCCCTTGAGGTCAATGGGCTTGCCGTCCGCGCCGGCGTAGTCGTCCCAGTGGTATTCGGGGGCGTGGATGCCGTAGCCGACGAAGACGATGGGCGCGTCGAACTCCGCGACCGGCTGGCCGGTCTGGTCCTTGGCGACGATCTCCTTGCCGTAGGCCAGCTCGATCGGCTCCCCCGTGGCGGGAATCAGGGCAAAGCGGGTCTTCTCCTCGACCGTGTGCACCGCGTACAGCGGAACGCGCTGGAAGTACGAACCGTTGTCGCCGGCCGGGCGCAGGCCGTCGAGCGCGAACTGCGTGGCGATATACTCGGCGGCCAGCTCACCGCCGCGCGCGCCGGGACCGCGGCCTTCCAACAGGTCCAGCGAAAGGAAGCGGACATGCGCGCGGATCTTGGCGGGGTCAATGGACGAGGCGGCGGCGCGGGCGGCCTCCGGCAGGCCGGCGACGGCGGGAACCGCGGCGGTCTCGGGCTGTTGGGCTGGAACCTGAGAAGCGGCCAGAACAAAAACGGCCGCCAGGAAGGCGGCTGAAAAACGGCGCATGGGATCTCCCTCTGGCAGTGCGGGTCGGGTTGGGAGCAGCCGCGGGGGCTAGCTCATTTCGATATTCAGAGTACGTCTTCGGCGGCCTCGGCGGCAATCGAGCGGGGCGGTGCGACGTGGAGCAGATGAGCCCGGCGCAGGACCTTGCGCGCCAGCCCGGTCAGCGCCATGCCCCCGGTCTGGCCGAGCTCCACCCAGCGCCGCTCGCCGCCCGTGAGCGTGAGCGCGTCCACATCGTCTTCAAAAACAGTGCGGATGCGGACGTAGTAGTTGACCTGCATGATGGCGTGACGCACCGTCATGCGCAGCGCATCCTCGGGGACGGCGGTCTCCCGCAGCGTGGGCAGCTCCCAGAGGCAAGGCATCACGGTCTGCCCGGCCGGACGCTGCTCCAGCAGCACTTCGCGGTGGTTCTGGCCGGGCAGTCGGCCGGTGCGCACAGAGAGCGCGTACGAGACTTCGCGGCTCAGCATCCGCTTCCCGGGCGAGGTCTTGTGCTCGCCGCGGGTCTTGCAATTCTCGGTCCACGGGCAGACCAGGCACTGGGGATTGCGCGGCAGGCAGACCGTGGCGCCCAGCTCCATCATGGCCTGGTTCCAGTCGCCGGGCGCCTGCTGGCTGACCAGTTGCGCGGCCCGCTCGTCGATGCGGCGGCGCAGGGCTGCGCCGCGGTTGCGCCCGGCGGCATCCCAACCGGCGATGCGGCAGAGCACGCGCTCAACGTTGCCGTCAACCACAGCCACCGGCTCGCCGTGCGCAATGGACGCGATGGCCGCGGCCGTGTACACGCCAATGCCGGGCAGCTTGCGCAGTTCCGCGGCGCTCTGCGGCAGATTCCCCTGGTGATGGTCCGCCACGTACTGCGCCGCCTTGTGCAACATCCTTGCTCGGCGATAGTACCCCAGGCCGCTCCACATCGCCAGAACCTCCTGCTCCGGAGCCAGCGCCAGCGAGACCAGCGTCGGAAAGCTCGCCATAAAGGCCTCGTAGCGCTCCACCACCGCGGCCACCCGGGTCTGCTGCAGCATGATCTCTGAAACCCAGATGGCGTAGGGATTGCGGCTGCGGCGCCAGGGCAGGTCGCGCTGGTTCTCCGCGTACCAGGCAAGCAGACTGCCGCGCATCCGTTCCAGGGTTTCGGCGTCGCGCTCCTGCTTTCCCATGGGAGAAGATTACGGCATGGCGCCCGGCTGGCCCCAGCCCGGGAACTGGCCATAGGATTGTTGCGTATCGATAAAAGCAGGGCTTGGCAGCCCGTGCTGAAAATCAGGCATTGAAGGGGCACGGCTTCACCACCTGCGGGAACTCAACAAATGGCACGAGACATGTGTCAGGGCACGACTTCAGTCGTGCCGCAAATGCCCGAAGAAAAACGACGGGCTTTAGCCCCTGAGGGATGTTTCTCAGCGAACTGGACTTTTGTCACGGGCTTAGAGCGAGAGCAAGGAGAGAAGCCATGAGCAGCACACCGTACCCCAACCCGCAGGCGATCTTCTACCAGCACTACGAGGCTGTTCGCCGCGACGAGGTCGTCGGCATCCTGCTGGCGGTCTTCCTCGGCTGCTTTGGCGCCCATCACTTCTACCTGCGCCGCACCGGCCTCGGCATCCTCTACTGCATCCTCACGTTCACCGTCGTCGGCGCATTCGTAACCGGGTGCCTCGGCCTCATCGAGTCCTTCTTCATGCCCGGCCGCGTCCGCGAGTTCAACGCCATTCAGGCGGCGGGGATCGCGGCGATGCTGGGCATCGCCATGCCGCCCTGGGGTCAGCCGGTCAGCGTCACGGTGAACGTGCCGCCGGCCGCGCAACCGGGTACCCTGCTCGCCTGCGGACGCTGCGGTCAGACCAATGGCGCAGGCGCCCGCTTCTGCTCGGCCTGCGGAGGGGCGCTGTAGCTTCCCCTCCGGAACGCAGCCAGGCTAGCTTTCCGGGCGTAAACGGAAAGGGGATATCTGACACGGTTGAGGGGATATTCAGTCGACTTCGGACAACTGTCCCGCCAGTAACCCACCCAGATACCCCGCGAGGCTTGCAACGTTGAAATGCCCTTCATTCCAATGGCGATCCGCATCCTGGAGTGCTGCGTAGTAGGGCTTTCGATTCTCCCTGATCCGTTCAGGAACGATCTTTCTTCCGGGGAGTATCCTACCCTGTCTCATGCAGAGCAGGTAGTAGCAGGCAGCTCGCGCGGTCCGGCCGTTCCCTTCGACGAAGGGGTGAATCCAGTTGAGACGCCACAATGCGTAAGCGGGAAGCAGGGTTGGGTGATCCAGGACGTCCCAATTCTCGTGAATCAGCGAGAAGAACCGATCCATTTCATTCGAGACTTCCTTGAAATGAGGGGGAAGATGATTTCCTACATAGATTGGCTCTTCGCGGTAGCGTCCGCCAAATTGAGCGATATTTGCTACAGCAGCAGCATTCAAAGCCCAGAGGGTGTACTTGTCGAAGGCTTCAATACCCTTCGCCAGACCGATCTCAATGCAGTTGAGCAGGAGGTCGTACTGCCGGAGCAGGTTCTGCTCCTGGACCTTGGCGTAAAGCTCCGGGTTATCTCGCTCCCTAACGCTCATGCCGTTGTCAGGCCCGTCGTTTCACTTTGGCGCCGGCGCGGTGGGGAATAGCCGGACATTCTGCGATGCGTTGCGCACACTGTCCTTGGTGATGCTGCTTGAATTCAGCGAGTTGCCAAAAGCAAAGCTGATCCTCTGCTCGCGCAGATCGTCGTCGGTCACGGTCCGATTGCGCGCTTCACTCAGCAGCCGGACCAAGCCCGCATCTGCCTCAACGACGCCAAGAAACTGTTTCCGGTCTGCCATAGCTCTCCACCCCACGGGCCGTCGCGGTTGGTTCGACCATGATAGCGCATCCGTGACATTCCAGTTCCACAGATACGCCAAGCTGTTGATGCGCAGTATACCCCAAGAGGGGGGATGGGCGAGCATCTCCCCCGGAGGGGCACCGCAGCAGGCCCCACCGCCTACATATTCGCTTGGCCCGAGCGCATGGACTCGTTGAACTTCGGCTTGGTAAAGTCCAGCGCCGCCGCCAGCCGCTCCTGGTAGAAAGCCGACCGCTCCATGAGCCGATCCGTGGCGGCGGCGAACTCGCCGTCGAGCGTCAACAGCCCTTCGCCCGCCTCGTTGCCTGCCATGCGCAGCAGATCGGCTTCGGTGGTGTTCAGGTACTGGGCGTCGCGCGGGTCGGCAATCCAGACCGGCCGCCCCTGGCCCAGAACGCCCGAGAGCCAGTAGACCTTCATGAGCAGGTAGTCGAGCCGCTCGGCGTCGTCGGTGTCGGTGAAGACGAACTGCTTCCGCCAGCGGCTGTAGAAGCGCGTCGTCACGGGCACGGGCTGGCGGTTGCCCGACTTCAGAAATTCGAGCTGGCCCAGGTCGACTGTTTTGCGCACGGCGTTGTAGACGAAGGTCTCGGCATAGGGCTGCTCCATGGCCGGCACAATCTCGGCAAAGGTCAGCGTGACCGAGGCCGAGATTTTGGAGTGCAGGTTGTGCGCGCCGCCGTCGGCCAGGTGCATCTCGCCGTGGACGATGTAGGTGTCGGCGCCCGAGGTGGAGCGGTGGAAGGGCCAACTGAACTGGCCGAAGGCCACCGGCAATCCGGCCAGCGTCACGTAGCAATCCGGCCTCGGGTTGCGCAGCCGCTTGGCCTCGGCGGCCAGGTGCGCCTCCATCTGCGGCAGCAGATGGGGCTTGTCGAAGTCGAAGGCCTCGCTGAGTTCGAGGCGCAGCGTCGGCTCCTGGGCGCCGGCGGCCTCGAGCCCCAGCGCAAATACCGCCGTCGGACGGCCGTGAAAGTCAGTTCCCGTTGTGGCCGAAACCAGCCTGAGTCCCGCCGTGCGGGCAGCCGATTCCAGCGATTGGACCAGAGAAGTCTTCAGTTCTGCGCTCATGGGTGGGGAGTCCTGCTTCTGGAGTGCGTTGCGCTTCCCATTTTAGAGCATCGGCGGCTGGCCCTGCCTCGACGTGGCGGCGGCGAAGCGCAATCCCAGCAAGAAGCCGATCCCGGCAAGAGCTGAGTCTTGAGAGGCCCGGCTTCAGCCGTGCCGGGAACTCCGCCAGAAAACTCCCGGGCTTTACAGGCTGCGAAAGAAAACTCGACACGTGAATCGGGCAGGAGGCAGGGCCACCCCTGCCTCCTGCCTGATCGGAGCAAATTGGATTCGTGCCAGGATGTGCGGCAAGCGGCGTGAATGCGGCTCCCGGGTTACTTGATCACTCCCCGCTCACTCCGCTCGATGAACTCCACCAGCACGGCCACGTCCTCGCCTTCGATCTCCCGCATCTTTTCGAGCGCCTGCGTCGTGTTCAGCTTCGAGACCAGCAGAAGCCGGAAGGCCTTTTGCAGCGCCCGGATTCGCTCCGGACTGAATCCGCGCCGCTCCAGCCCCAGGCTGTTCGCTCCGAAGGCCTTGTTCTCCCGCCGCGCGCTGGTCTTCGAGAAGGGCAGCACATCCTGCGTTACGATGGTGCCGCCGCCGATGAAGGCGTACCGGCCCACGGTGCAGAACTGGTGGACGGGGCAGAAGGCGCCGACGCTGGCGTAGTCCTCGATGGTGACGTGGCCGGCCAGCGTCGCATTGTTCGCCATGATGATGTGCGAGCCCACCTGTGAGTCGTGGCCGATGTGCGCGTAGCACATCAGCAGGTTGTTTGAGCCTACGCGGGTGATGCCGCCACCCTTGGCTGTGCCGCGGCTGATGGTCACGCACTCGCGAATGGTGTTGGCGTCGCCGATCTCGGTCTCGGTCGGCTCGCCTCCGTACTTCAGGTCCTGCGGCGGCACGCCTATCGAGGTGAAGGGATAGACCGTGTTGCGCGCGCCCAGGCGCGTGCGGCCGTCGACGACCACGTGCGAGATCAGGTTGCACTCCTCGCCCAGCATCACCTCCGGGCCGATGGTGCAGTACGGGCCCACAGTGGCGGAGTCGGGGATGAATGCGCCGGCAGCGACGATCGCTGTGGGATGAATGCTCACTCGGCGGCCTCTTGCGATGCTGGCTCGGTCGCGGCCTCGGGCGCCGGCTCGGCGCCGGCCGGGCGCGGCTTGGGCACGATCTGGCAGGTGAGCGTGGCCTGGCAGGCCAGCTTGCCCTCGACAAAGGCCTTGGCCTCCATGCGGCCCACGCGGGTCTTGAAGGTCAGCACCTCAACTTCAAGCCGGAGCTGGTCGCCGGGGGTGACCTGACGGCGGAACTTGGCCTTCTCAATGCCGGTGAAGACGGCCAGCTTGGCGTCGCGGTCGTCGATCTCACTCAGCATCAGCACCGCGCCCGCCTGCGCCATGGCCTCGATCACGAGGACGCCCGGCATGATGGGCACGTCGGGAAAGTGGCCCTGGAAGAAGGGCTCGTTGATGGTCACGTTCTTGATGGCGACCAGGCGCGTCTTCGGCTCGAATTCGACAATGCGGTCGATGAGCAAAAAAGGGTAACGGTGAGGGAGAAGCTGCATGATCTCGTGGATGTCGAAGGTCATTGTCTGGGCTCCGTGGCGCGCAGACAGCGGGGCCGTAGTGCGCACAGCAAAAATTATAAATGGCCGCGAGTTCGCAAGTCCTTGGGAGCAGCGGCCAGGGCTGAGCCGGCCCGGCGGGCTGAGCTGCGTGTGGTCACTCCCCCAGCGCGCGGGTCGCGGACCATCTGCAGCGAAACAACCAGCATCCATGCGGCCAGCGGGAAGCCGGCGATGACCCCGGTGGTGCCCCAGCCGGCCGGATTGTAGAACGCGCCAAGGTCGGGCGCGCCCGCAAACATCGACGGCACAAAGGCGAGGCAGAGCGCGGCCGCAGCCAGGCCCAGCCAGGCGGTCCAGCGCGGCAGGGCGCGGCTGGCCAGCGTGGCCCAACTGGCGCCGGCCAGCAGCAGCGCAATGAGGATCAGGCCGACCGAGCCGAAGAGAAGGTACTGGCTCTCCATCAGGGTGCGGATGACCACCGGATCGGGCTGCGCGCTGCGGGCGTCGAGCGCGATGGCCCCCTGGCAGGCGTCCGCGGCCAGGGTGAGCGTGGTGTAAACCACTCCAGCGCCGAAGACCAGGTCCGCCAGCCAGGTGCAGGCCGCCTGAGCCTGCGCCAACCGCTGCCGCAGGCCGGAGAGAAACACAAGAAACAGGCAGTAGATGAGCAGATCCAGAAAGACCACCACGAGCATGTTGGTGGCGTTCCGCGCCGAGTAGGCGGGCAGGGTTGCGGAGGTGACCGAGGGCAGCGGTCCGCGCAGGAAGTAGATCGGGAACTCGACCAGGAAGAGCGCCAGCGAAGCCAGTCCGCAGGCACCCGCGATGCGCTGGGCGTATTGGTCGTTCATGCCGGGAATCCTCGCCCGAAGGATACAGCGCCTGCCCGCGCGCACAGCAACAAAAACGCGCCAGCCCGCGCCCCGCTACTTCTTGACCCGCTTCTCGGCCGCGTCGATGTTCCAGAAATCGTCGGGAAGTTGCTGGTTAAAGACCACCTTGTCGATGTAGTACTGGCGCACCATCTCGTCGTTCTTGAAGCGAGAGATGCTGAAGGGCGTGGGAAATCCGTCGACCACGTGGTAGTCGTCGTACTCCTCGGCGTCCAGGTTCTTGTCCTTGTACAGCGGGTCGCGCCACTCGAAGCTGCGCCTGAGCGGCAGGTGCGTCTGCGTATCCATCAGGATCGTCACCGCCTCGTTCTGCGCCGAGATCAGCGTCACCTGGTCGGCCAGGTGCCGCTCGGCCAGGTGCTGGCCCTCGTAGACAAGGATCGTGCTCGGGTCCTTGAGCCAGACCTTGATCACGGTCTCGATCGAGTGGTCGCGCCGCCGCAGGTAGTCCTCCACCTGCTCGGCGGGCAGCGGAGCCTTGCCCTTGTAGGTCACTTCCGTCCCGTTGCGGCCAATGTAGAACTGCAGCACGTCGCGGTGGGCGGTGAACTCCAGCCGGTCGTGGTCCGGCCAGGCGTGGTACTCCCAGTACTTGGTCGTTCCCACGTCGGGCTGGTTGTGAAAGAAGGCGGCGATGTGCCCCTGGCGCATCTGGTTCTTCATGTTCAGCCAGGCATCGCCGCCCAGCGCCTGCACCATGGCGTCCAGAGCCGCGCGGGCCTTCTTCGCATTGGCGGCCGCGGCGTCTTCGCCGTTCTGGGCGCGCGCCACCCCCGCCGCCGCGCACAGCAGCACCGCGCCAGCCGCCAGAATTCGCAGAATCGATCCAGCTTTCATCCTTTACCCCACCAGCACCGCGCCGCCGTTCACGTTGAGCACCTCGCCGGAGATGAACCCCGCCAGCGGCGTGCACAGAAACAGCACCGGCCCGGCGATCTCGTGTGGCGTGCCCACGCGGCCCACCGGAATCGCGCCCTCGATCTTCGGGCCAAGCTCGGGATCGCCCACCGCGGCGGCCGACATCTCCGTCCGCACCCACCCCGGCGCAACGCAGTTCACGCGGATACCCCGCGGCGCGAGCTCCGACGACAGGCTCTTCGTGAGACTGATCATCGCGCCTTTGGTCACGGCGTAGTCGGCGTGGAAGGCCTCGCCCCGCTGCCCCGCCGTGGAGCTGATCAGCACAATGTGGCCGCGCACCGCGGCTTCCGGCGACGCCTGCCGCTCCATCTGCGCCACCGCCGCCTGCACCAGCCCGAAGACGGAGTCCAGATTCACGCCCAGCGTATGCCGCCGCTGCTCGTCCGCCATCCGCGCAATCGGGACATCCTGCGGCGGCCAGACACCGTGGTTCGCCACCAGGATGTCGAGCCGCCCGAAGGCGCCGGCCGCGGCCTCCACCAGCGCCCGCCCGTGCCCCGGCTCGCTC
>JBAVMZ010000006.1:0-12013 GCA_049690595.1 Occallatibacter sp.
GGCCTGGCTTGGGCCGTGTATTCGGCCTTGTGCAGTTTGTAGAGGTCCAGCTTCTCTTCCGCCGCAGCCGTCTGCTTCATTGGGCCACCTCTTCGAGCGGAGCATAGATCTCGGTCAGCCGCTCCTCCTCCGGGGTCTCGTCCGGATTGCACAGGTAGACCTCGAAGGCCGGGGCGTTGCGCACCTCGCGTCCAGCCCGCGGAATCCACTGGCCGTAGAGCTCGGCGTAGGTCCTGCCCAGGCCGTCGAAGGAGCCCTTGTGGAGTGTGACCGCGTAGTCGCCTCCGGCGATGGTCTGCACTTCGATCCCTTCGATCGGCTCAAAGCTCTCGTCCACGGTGACGCAGGCGTCGTAGCGGATCTTCGCTGGCTCGGTCACCTCGGGGTCGTCGTGACACAGGCCCAGGATCATCGGGTTGCCTGCCAGATACCCCTCCTTGCCGAGCAACATGGTCAGCCGGTCCCAGGTGGGGCCAACCTCGTTATACGGTCCCACGTGGCGCAGGTAGGCCACGCGCATCGGTTGCATCTTCTTGATCTCGGCTTTCATTCGTCCTCCACGGCTTTGCGTTCTGAAGCGCCGCGAGGGCGGCTCTCTGTAATGAACGCCGGATGGGGCCTCCGCCCTGGGATCCGGGAACGCCTGGCGGAAGCAGGAAGGCGTCTGCCCGAAGACGCTTCGGAAGGAGCGCGTGAAGGCCTCGTGGCTTTCGAAGCCGGCCTCGAGGGCGACGGCGAGGATGGTCTCCTTGCCCGTTCGCAACTGCCTGGCCGCACGCTCCATCCTGAGCCGCCGCACGTACTCGGCCACCGATTCGCCGGTCATTCCCCTGAAGATGCGGTGGAAATGAAAGGGCGAGAAGCAGGCGACCCGGGCCAGTTCGGCGAGCGGCAGCGACGTATCGAGGTTCCGCTCGATATGCACCATCACGCGCAGGATGCGGGCCTTATAGTCGTTGAGCGTCGCGTTCTTCATCGTCTGCAATCATCCTGGGCCGGATCGATTTCGGGCGCTTGACCGGGCTTGCGGATTGTTGGGGGGCTGGCGATTCCGCCCCGCCGGACCTGCGCAACATCTTAGTCTCGCCGCAGACCTTTTCCGCCTCCGTACAATGAGGGAGAGGAGCGCATCTTCCCCGCCATGAGCTTTATCGAACAATACGATGTGGCCGTGGTGGGCGCAGGACACGCCGGGTGCGAGGCGGCGATGGCGGCGGCGCGCATGGGGCTGAAGACCGCCCTGGTCACCATGAACCTGGACCTGATCGCGCAGATGAGCTGCAACCCGGCGATTGGCGGGGTGGCCAAGGGGCACCTGGTGCGCGAGGTGGACGCGCTGGGCGGCGTGATGGGCGAGGTTGCCGACGCGGTGGGCATCCAGTTCCGGCTGCTGAACTCGAGCCGCGGGCCGGCGGTGTGGAGTCCGCGGGCGCAGTGCGACAAGCAGCTCTACCGGGTGAAGATGCGCGAGGTGCTGGAGGGGCAGGCGGGGCTGCATATCCGGCAGGCGGAGGCCGTGGGGCTGCTGCTGGACGACAGGGAACAGGGAACAGGGAACAGGGAACGGCGCCAGGCGCACACGCCGGGTGCCCCAGGTCTCGATTCTGAGACCTGGGAAAGCACGAACCCCGTCCAGCCGCAGCCCGCCCGCCGCGTCCTCGGGCTCAGGCTGCGCGACGGGCGGCGGCTGATGGCGCAGGCCACCATCATCACGACCGGGACCTTTCTGAACGGGCTGATCCACTGCGGCGAAGAGCGCTACCCGGCGGGGAGGTCGGGCGAGCCGGCCTCGGTGCTGCTGGGCGAGGCGCTGCGCGCGCTTGGGCTGAGGACGGTGAGACTGAAGACCGGGACGCCGCCGCGGCTGGACGGGCGGACAATCCGCTGGGAAGCCTTCGAGGAGCAGCCCGGCGATGCGGAGCCGACGCCCTTCAGCTTCCGGACCAAGAGAATCGTGCAGCCGCAGATCTCGTGCCACATCGCCTTCACCACCCCGGAGACGTTGCGGATCATCCGCGAAAACGTCCACCGCTCGGCGATGTACTCCGGCCAGATCGAGGGCGTGGGGCCGCGCTACTGCCCGTCGATCGAGGACAAGATCGTCAAGTTCCCGGACAAGACTCAGCACCAGTTCTTTCTGGAGCCCGAGGGGCTGCACACGCACGAGGTCTATGTGAACGGGATGAGCACCTCGCTGCCGATGGAGGTGCAGTGGCAGATCGTGCACTCGATTCCCGGCCTGGAGGATGCCGAGATGCTGCGGCCGGGGTACGCCATCGAGTACGACAGCGTGGACCCGACCGAGCTGGACCGGACGCTGAAGGTGAAGTCGATGGAGGGGCTTTATCTGGCCGGGCAGATCAACGGCACTAGCGGCTACGAGGAGGCGGCCTGCCAGGGGATCATGGCCGGAATCAACGCGGCGCTGAGGGTGAAGGGCGAGCCGGGGTTCACGCTGGACCGCACCGAGGGCTACACCGGCATCCTGATCGACGATCTGATCTCGAAGGGGACGAACGAACCCTACCGGATGTTCACCTCGCGGGCGGAGTTCCGGCTGCACCTGCGCATCGACAACGCCGACCGGCGGCTGACCCCGCATGGGCGCCGGCTGGGGCTGATCGGCGACGAGGCGTGGGCGGAGTACGAGCGGAAGCAGGCGCGGATGGCGGCGCTGGAGCGGCTGCTGACGGGCGCGAAGGCGACTGCGGAGGGCTTGCAGGCCGCGGCGCTGGACGGGCTGCCGGCAACTGCCGGAGCCACCTGGGCGCAACTGCTGAAGCGGCCGGAGGTCAGAGTGGAAGCCGCGCTGGCCGGTCTGCGGGAACCGTTGCAAGCCGATACGCTGCTGGCGGGGTTTGCCGCTCTCCCACCCTTTCGCCTGAAAAGCGGCGAACGGATGGGGCACGGGGAGGATTTGGCCGGGAGAGAGGGATTGGACCCGGTCGAACGGGCGGCGCTACGCAACGAGGCCCGGGCGGTCGAGACCGAGATCAAGTTCGCCGGCTACCTGGACCAGCAGCGGAAGTCGATCGCGAAGCTGAAGGCGGCCGAGGCGGTGGCGATTCCGGAGTGGCTGGACTACGCGGTCATCAGCGGACTCTCGCGGGAGATGCGGGAGAAGCTGGAACGGGTGCGGCCGGCGACGATCGGCCAAGCCAGCCGGATTCCAGGTGTGACGCCGGCGGCGCTGAGTCTGGTGCACGTGTCGATACGGATTCAGGGCAGCCGCAAGGAACGGGCGCGGCGGGACGGCGGCACGGCGGAGGGCTGAAGCGGAGGCGGAAGAACGCGAGATTCTGCTACTTGTCCTTGTCCTTGCTGAAAAGCGGGATGTGGAAGGGCATCTCGGTATTGGACGGCTTCTTGGGCTTGGCGTTGGAGTCCTCGCGCAGGACGGTGCGCTGCGAGTTGATGCAGAGCCAGCCGGCGCGGCCGCGCTCGAAGACGTGGGTGAAGACACCCTTCTCGTCCACCTGGGCGGAACCGGCCTTGTGGTGCAGGAGGTAGGTGCCGTTGGCCACGGCAATGTCGCCCAACATGCGGACGGTGATGACGCGCTGCTCCAGGTGGAGGGTCTTGTCCTCGCCGTTGATCAACTGCACGAGCTGCTGGTTGCGGGTGGTGATGTCGCCCGATGCCGAGACGTCGACGAAGAGGGGCGAGAGCACAAGCTCGAGCGCGTACTGGTCGCGCTGGTTGAGGGCGTCGGACCAGGCGTTCTCGATCTTCTGGAACTCGCGGATCTCCGGGCTTTCGGACGAGGTGGCGGCTGCGGGGGCGGGCGGGGGGGCCTGCGCCTGGGCAGCAGTGGAACAGAAAATGAAAGCAAGAAAACCAGTCCACACACGGGTCATACGCACATTCGACTCCCTGACGATTCTAGCTCTTTGGACTGGGGGAAGCGGCGGAGGGGAGCGTGAAAATGCGCCGCGGCTCAGGCAAGCGACTGCAGGTGCTCGGGGTGATGGAGGGTGACGACCGAGCCCTCGATGGAGATCCAGCCGTCCTTGCGGAACTGGCCGAGGGTGCGGGTGACAGTTTCGCGGGTGGTGCAGGCCATGGAGGCCATCTCCTCGTGGGTGAGCAGGAGCGGGAAGCGGAAGGCGCCGTCGGCCAGGTGCTCACCGATCTGGTGGGCCAGCTCGAGCAGCAGTCGGGCCAGGCGGGCGGCGACGGTCTCGGCCAGGGCGATGCGGCAGGCGTCCTGCAGGGCGAAACGGTATTCCTGGCAGATGCACTGGACGGCGCGCATCTGCGCCTCCTTGTGGTTGCGCAGGAAGGCGAGGAAGCGTTCGCGCTCGACGGGGCGAAGCTGGGCTGGGGTGAGCGACTCGGCGGAGACCTCGTAGACGCCGTGCGAGAGGACGGCATAAAGGCCGAGCATGGAGCCGGGGCCGGCGACACGGACGATCATCTGACGGTCCTGCGGGCGGCCGGCGGTGAGCTTGAGGTATCCGGAGCAGATCAGGTAGAGGCAGCGTGCGTCCTCGCCCTGGGTGAAGAGCGAGGCCTGGGCGGGCAGCGAGATGGTGCTGGTGGCCAGTTCGAGGTCGGCGAGGACGGCCGAACCGAGGGAGCAGAACCAGCCCGGGCGGCGGTTGGAGCAGGCAGCACAACCAACCGGCGCCTGCCGCACGGTTTGCTTGTGCCGGGTGTGCCCTGCCACCGGGATTTCAATCTGCGCCATGGTGACGTACCCAATCGATCCCGAACCTCGTCTTCCCTTCCGCCAGGCCGGGCGGACGTTGGATAATCCGAGGTACAGGTGCGCCGGAACTGCCGGGAAAGCGCCCTCTCTGATGAAAGTCTGCCGGAGGTCCGGTGCGAGGCGATGTGATGGGCCTCACGCATCGTGGAGAGGGCAACTCGGGCGGCGGGGCCCGCGGGTTCGGTTGCCGGAGCCGTGCAAGTGGCGTGGCGGGCGCGCTGGCCGCACATTTGGCGCCACTTTTCAGGAAGGAAAGCCGCTTCGGGAGTCGAAACGGAACGAGAGCCTTCTCGCCGGCCTGTACGTGACGAATGTCACCGCGAGGGCGACGAGGCGAGATAGGATGCACGGCAGAAAGTGATGCTCCGCACAGAGGGCTCCGGGTCGATTTCCGTGCCGCATCCTCCACCCTCCGGATGGTGTTCTCCGCGTCCGATTCTGTTAGACCGGGTAAAGGCGCCGGCGCGCGGCGGCAAGAGTCATGGAGCGCAATGAGAGCAATATGAGACAGGTTTCGATGTTCGATTCTGTTAGGCAGAGTAAGAGCGGCGGCGCTTGGCGGCAGGAGTCATGGAGCGTAACCAGATCAAGATGAGGCAGATTTGGATGCAAAGACACGGGTGTGACAGGGAGTACTCGAATGGTGCGGCTGCGGGCAAGAGACCGGAGCTGCGCGGATGCTGGATGTTGCTGCTGGGCGCGGCCATTTTGAGCGTACCGCTGCTGGCGGCTGGGGCCGGCGGGGCAAGGCCGGCGTCAACGGCCACGAAGGATACCTCGCAGGCGAACATGGTGGGCGCGGAGACCTGCGCCACCTGCCACGAAGAGGTGTCGAAGGGCTTTGCCACCAATCCTCACGCCAAACTGGCTCTGGAACACGGCAAGGCCGGGGTGACCTGCGAGAGCTGCCACGGCGCGGGCAAGGCGCACGTGGAGGCCGGCGGCGACAAGACGAAGATCTTCAACCCGGCCGAGGGGACGGCGAAACAGGTGGACGATACCTGCCTGGGCTGCCACCAGGGCAAGCACGCCAACTTCGAGCGCTCGGCGCACGGAGAAGGCAACGTGAGCTGCCTGGGCTGCCATTCCGTACACAAGAGCGCGGCCGAGGCGTTGCTCAAGGCAAAGCAGCCCATGCTCTGCTACGGCTGCCACACCGAGATCAAGCCGCAGTTCTCCATGCCCTTCCACCACAAGGTGAACGAGGGTCTGGTCACATGCGGCGACTGCCACGATCCGCACGGGAGCTTCGGGCGCAAGGGGTTGCGGTCGGCGGTGCAGCAGGATGCGGTCTGCACCAAGTGCCATGCCGAGACAGCGGGGCCGTATGTCTACGAGCACGCGGCGGTGAAGACCGAGGGCTGCACGGCTTGCCACTTCCCGCATGGAGGCCCCAATCCGCGGCTGCTGAACCGCGCCAATGTGAACACGATCTGCCTGCAGTGCCACACGCCTTCGCCGAACTTCACCACAGCGCCGATTCCGACCTTCCACAGCCAGTCGGCGCAGTACCAGGCGTGCACCATCTGCCACACCAGCATTCACGGATCGAATACGAGCGCGATCTTCTTCAACTCCACCGAATAAAGGGGGGGGCGAGCGATGACAGGTCAGATTGGTTCCAACCGTTGTCAGGGCAGGCCGCGGGCCGGGGGAAGCCTCTCCCGGTTCTGCGCCCTTACCCTTGCGGCCATTCTGGCCACCGGCGGCACAGCCGCCCTCATCGCGCAGCAGACCGGGGCGCCGGTCAAGGCGCAGAAGAAGGCCGCTCCGGCCGGCGACCACACGGCTGGCAACTACCTGGTGCACCAGTCCATCGAGGTGGGCGGGCGCATGACCTCGACGACCGGCAACTCCGGCATGTGGGACACGCTGGTGAACCAGGGGACGGGCGGACGGATCCTGGGCCAGTCGCTGGAGATGCACTCGACGAACCCGGCCAGGACGCCCTTCTTCGACACGCTCTCGACCTGGAGCACGGGCTACGGCGGCGACCCCTACGACGTCTCGACGCTGAAGGCATCCAAGGGCCGGATCTACGACTTCGCCGGAACCTTCCGCCGCGACCGTCAGTACTTCGACTACAACCTGCTGGCCAACTCGCTGAACCCGCAGAACGCGAACACCTATGGCCTGGTGCCCGAGAACGACTCGCCGCACCTGTTCAACACGGTTCGGCGCAATACGGACCTGCTGCTCACGCTGATGCCGCTTTCGCCGGTGAGCATCCGCGCCGGGTACAACCGGGGCATTCACGAGGGGCCATCGTACAGCTCGGTGCACGAGGGCGCGGACGGCTGGCTCTTCCAGAACTGGAAGAACGGCAGCGACACCTTTCTGGGCGGCGTGGACGTGAAGCTGGCCCGGCGGACGACGGTGAGCTACGACCAGTTCTATGTGCGCAACCACATGGACACAAGCTGGCAACTGGCGGGGCTGAACCAGACGCTGTCGAACGGGACGCCAGTCTCCTACGGACTCGACCCAGGGTCGGGCAAGTGCCCGGGGGTGGTGGGCGGCGTGGGCCTGGCCAACTGCAACGGCTACCTGGGGCTCTCGATGACCTCGCCGACGACGGTCCGCTTTCCCACCGAGCAACTGCGCTTCACCACCCACTACTGGGACCGGTTCTCGGCGACGGCGCGGTTCCTTTACAGCGCGGGCAAGACCACGGTGAAGAGCTTCAGCGAAACCTTCAACGGCCTGACCACCCGCACCTACGAGCGGCAGGAGATCGACACGGGCGCGGGCCCCGGCGGGCGGTTTGCCCTGAACAAGCGCGACAACATGAACGCCGACCTGGGCGCGACTCTTGACTTGGCGCGCTTTCTCTCGCTCTCGGATTCCTTCGGGTACTGGGATTTCCGCGTGGACGGCAGCAACAACTACACGTCGCAGGTGTGGGCCGGGACGAAGGCGAATCCGCCGACGCTGCTGACGCCGCTGAGCGCGCTCACACCGAGTACGACGACCAGCACCAACCAGTACTTTCTGAACCAGAAGACGGCGCAGAACACGGTGCTGGCTACCGTGACGGCGACCCCACAGCTCAAGTTCTCGGGTGGCTGGCGCTACAAGACGCGGCACATCGGCGACCCCGGCGACGACCTGAAGTGGCACGAGAACTGGCTGCTTCTGGGCGCGGTGGTGCAGCCCTCGCGGGCGCTGCGGCTGAACGTCGACTACGAAGGCATGTGGTCGAAGAGTGCCGACACGGCCTCGACGCCGAGCAATACCTACACTCGCGCGGCGCCGGACAAGATCTTTCACCTGCGGGCCCGGGCCACGGTGAAGCCGGCCAAATGGATCAACTTCTCGCTGACCGGGAACGACTTCTCGGGCAAGAACAACGACCCTCTGGTGAACCACTCGGAACACAACCAGGATCTGAGCTTCGCCACCAGCATCGTGCCGATGGAGAGCCTGAGCCTGGACTTCAGCTTCGCGCACGACGATGTCTTCTCAACGACCGATATTTGCTATATCTCCACGACAGCCCCGCCGGGGGCGGCAAACACCGGCACCTGCACGGCGGCCAACAGCCCCACCGGCGGCTCGAGCTATCTGCTGGGGAACGCCTACTACGACGCGCCGGTGACGTTCTTCTCCGGAGCTCTCAATTACGCACCGTCGAAGTACTTCCGCTTCAACGGCGGTGCGCGGATCAACCGGACCGACGGGAACGCCGAGATGCTGAATCCGGGCATGGTCCCAGGGGCGCTTCAGTCGAAGTACCTGAGCCCCTTCACGGACCTGGAAGTGAACGTGGCGAAGGAATGGTCGTGGCACGGCAACTGGACGCACACGGGCTACAACGAGACGGGTCCGCTGGGGATGCTGGTCTCGCGGAATACCCATGGCGACGTAGTGACCCTGGGCGTAAAGTACGCGTTTTGAAGGGCGAACTGCGGGCTGGGCGGCGCTGAACGAGCCGCTCAGCCCATTTTTTTGCGCAAAACCAGCTGCCTCCTTCTCCCAATAGGCGGGTGAGGCAGTGTATAAAACGAATTGCCAGAGGTGCCGCGGTGAGGCAGGTCTGGCCTGCGCGGAAACCGGCAGGGCTCCGAAGGTCAAGCCGGTCGCCGGCACGGATGTCCGGAGGTCGAGCGAGGCGGAGAAGGTCGAGGCCGCGCGCAACGGTTCGGGCAGGATGCACGCGTACAACGGGGTACGACCGACGCCGGGATCAAGGCAGCGGTGGCATACTTTTGGTACGTTCAGGAAGCCGAGAGGCGACTGGCAAGCTCCCTGGGGGCGCGCCGGATTCCCCGCAAGGGCGCTTCCATTTGAGAGGAGGACCGCAGCGCGCGACTTTCGCCGCCCGCCGCGGTTCAAGTAAGTAAGGCGATTCCCCCGCCTGCAGCTCACCCGGCGGCCCGCGGAGGACTCAACAATCAAGGAGTCTTGCGATGACGAAGACGATTCGTTCCCTGGTGGTGATGGCGGCGGCGGTTGCGCTGGCCAGCTCCGTGTGCCTTGCCCAATCGGGCGGTGAGGCGGTTTACAAAGCGCAGTGCGCCAAATGTCATGGCGCGGCCGGCACGCCCAGCGCCGGCATGGCCAAGATGATGGGCATCAAGGCCACCTCCGATCCCGACATGCAGAAGCTGACTGCCGACCAGGTTGCCGCCGCCGTCAAGAATGGCAAAGGCAAAATGAAGGCGATCGCCGGCCTCAGCGACGCCGACGTCAAGGCCGTCTCCGCCTACTTCAAGACCTTGAAGTAGCCGATAGCCAGCAGAAGGCAGGAGCCTGGCCCGCCGGCGACGGCGGGCCGTCTGCTTTCCAGCCCTCCAGAGGGGCCGTCAGTGTGATCTAGAACACACGCGGCGGAGCCCGGTTTCTTAGATGATGAAACTACTGCGCCAAAGGGGGCAATTCCGACGTGCTTGAGAGATTCCGCGAACACTGGGTGAGGCCGGCGCTGTTCTTCGGCAACAACCCTGTCAGTCTGGCCGGTGGAGCGATTACCAGCGCCTCCGGCGTAACGATGATCGGCTACTGGCTGGTGGAGCTCTTCGGCAGGCCGAACGACAATCCCTACCTGGGCATTATCTTCTTTCTGATTCTTCCGGCGCTGTTTGTGCTGGGCCTGGTGCTGATTCCCGTCGGTGTCTGGACGCGGCGCAGGCGGCTGCAGAAGGCCGGTCTGGTTCCGGCCGAGTTCCCCAAGATCGACTTCAACGACCGCATCTTCCGCCACGGCGTGGACATCGTGCTGGTGGCCACGATCGTGAACCTTCTGGTGGTGGCGATGGCCAGCTACCGGGGGGCGGCGTATATGGATTCGCCGCAGTTCTGCGGCCAGTCCTGCCACGTGATGAACCCGGAGTACGCGGCCTACTCGGTTTCGGCGCACTCGCACGTCTCCTGCGTGGAGTGCCACATCGGCACCGGCGCTGCCTCCTACTTCCAGGCCAAGGTGAACGGAACCAAGCAGCTGCTCGAAGTGACCTTCAACCGCTATCCCAAGCCGATTGAGTCGCCGGTGCAGAACCTGCGCCCGGCGCGGGTGATCTGCGAGGGCTGCCACACGCCGGCCCGGTTCATCGGAGAAAAGCTGTTGGTCAAGTCCACCTTTGCCGACGACGAGAAGAACAGCGAAACCCAGACCGTGGTCGTGCTCCACCTGGGCGGGCAGGACTCGCTCTCGCATTTGACGGGCATCCACGGCGTGCACCTGGGGCACATCGAATACATCGCCACCGATCCCACGCGGACCAACATCCCCTGGGTGGCGCGACGCAACGCCGACGGCTCGGATACGGTCTACGCAGCCTCTACGATCGCCGGCAAGGGGACACCGCAGGGTGAGCGGCGGGTGATGGACTGCATCGACTGCCACAACCGCGCCTCGCACACCATGCAGACGGCCGAGGATGCATTGAACCGCGCCATGGCCGACGGCGCGATCAGCCCCGACCTGCCCTGGGTGCACAAGAAGAGCCTGGAACTGCTGAAGGCCAATTACACCACGGATGCGGAAGCACGGGAGAAGATTCCCGCGGAGCTGGAGAAGTTCTACCGCACCGAGCACCCAGAAGTGATGGCCGCCAAGGGCGCGCAGGTGAAAGCCGCCGGCGAGGCGCTGGTGAATGTCTTCTCCCATAACGCATTCCCGGATATGAAAGTGACCTGGGGCACCCATCCCAACCACATCGGGCATATGAGTTATCCGGGCTGCTTCCGCTGCCACGACGGCGACCACGCGGCCAAGGACGGCAAGAGCATTACGCAGGATTGCGCGGCCTGCCACAACCTGCTGGCGGTCGACGAGCCCAAGCCGAAGGTTCTCGCCGACCTGGGCATTCAGTAAGAGCCAGAACCCAAGGGCCGGCCTGGCCAGCGCAGAGTCGCTTGCCTGGCCGGCCCTTTCACTTTCCGCGAGGCTGGCGCCGCATCGCGCGCCGCTCCGGCTGCCGAACAGAAAACTGCTGTGACCCATGCCTCCTCCGCCATATAATCGGGACGAAACACCTTAGCCTCTCCGCCCCTCCTGCCCAAAAGGTGGTAGGGTGAAAAGACTGTTTTTTCGGGATGACAAGCGGTATCCGTTCCTTGCCTGGAAAGAGGTCGTGCTATGCAGAGGCCGGTGAAGAAGAGGACCATGGCCAACAAAGTTCGTTTCGGCTTGCCGCTCGTAGTCTTTCTCGCATCCAGCCTCGGATTGGCCGTGGCGCAGGTCAACGGCACGGGAGAGGCTCTGTCCCGGATCGCAGGCGACTGGCGGACCAGCCCCTCGGTGGAGATTGCCAACAGCCGTCCGGCTCTGCCGGCCGCATCGGCCGACCTGGGCCGCGCGCCGGCTAACGCGCGCCTGGAGCGGATGCTGCTGCTGCTGGAGCCATCGGCTGCGCAGCGCGAGGCGCTGAACGCCGAACTTGCGAGCCTGCAGGATTCCTCTTCGAGCGAGTATCACCGCTTTCTGACGCCGGCGCGCTTTGCCGACGGCTTTGCGAACTCCGCCGGCGACGTGGAGGCCGTGTCCGCGTGGCTCATCAGCGAAGGCTTCCGCGTGGCACCGCTTCCGGCGGGCCGCGGCTGGCTTGAGTTCTCAGGAACCGCCGGGCAGGTCGAAGAGGCTTTCCGCACCGAGGTCCACATGGCCTCGACCGCGCAGGGAACGCGAGCGGTGCTGGCTGGCGCGGTCAGCGTGCCTGCCGCGCTGCGGCCGGCGATTCACGGATTGGTCTCTCTTGACGGAGCTTTGGCCTCCGCTGCGGTGACCGCGCCGCAGCCGGTGCGCTCCACCGCCGCCGAGCTTGCCGGCGAGACGAGCCCGAGCCGCGCCGAGGCGCTGAC
>JBAVMZ010000007.1:0-7931 GCA_049690595.1 Occallatibacter sp.
GGCCAGTCCCGCCGGCCCGCTGCCCACCACGGCCACCCGCTTGCCGGTGTTCGCCGCCGGCGGCTCGGGATGAATCCAGCCCTCGTCCCACGCGCGCTCCACCACCGAGCGCTCGACGAGCTTGATCGAGACCGCCGGCTGGTCGATGCCCAGCACGCACGCCGCCTCGCACGGCGCCGGGCAGATGCGACCGGTGAACTCGGGAAAGTTATTGGTCGCGTGCAGCCGCCGGATCGCCGCTTCCCAGCGGCCGTTGTACACCAGGTCGTTCCAGTCGGGAATCAGGTTGTTCACCGGGCAGCCGGTGTGGCAGAAGGGCACGCCGCAGTCCATGCAGCGGGCGCCCTGCTCGCGCTGCTTCTCCTCGGGAAACGGCTCGTAGACCTCGAGCCAGTCCTTCAGCCGCTCTGCGACCTTGCGGCGGGTGGGTTGCTCGCGCTCGATCTCGAGAAATCCGGTGACCTTACCCATGCTGCACCTCTGCCGCCTGAACGGCGGGGGATTGAATTCCGGGAGCGGTGTAGACCTCTTCCACGCGCGGAATGCCGAGCACGCGCTTGTACTCGTGCGGGAAGACCTTGATGAAGCGCGGCTGCGCCTCTTCCCAGTGTTCCAGTATCCAGGCCGCGCGCGGACTGCCGGTCAGCTCGATGTGCCGCATCAGCAGGTTCTTCACCTCTTCCACGTCCGCATCGAGAGCCAGCGGCTCCAGGTCCACGCTGGCCTTGTTGCAGCGGCGCGAGGTGAAGTCGCCCTGGTCGTCGTAGACAAAGGCGCGGCCTCCGCTCATGCCGGCGGCGAAGTTGCGCCCGGTCTTGCCGATCACCACCACCGTGCCGTTGGTCATGTACTCGCAGCCGTGGTCGCCGGCGCCCTCGACCACCGCGATCGCCCCCGAGTTGCGCACCGCGAAGCGCTCGCCGGCAATGCCAGAGAAAAAGGCCTCCCCCGAAGTCGCCCCGTAGAGCACCACGTTGCCGATAAGAATGCTCTCCTCGGGAAGGAAGCTCGAGGTCTTCGGCGGGTAGACGACGATGCGCCCGCCGCTCAAGCCCTTGCCCACGTAATCGTTCGAGTCGCCCTCGAGTTCCAGCGTCACTCCCGCCGGCAGGAAGGCGCCGAAGCTCTGCCCGGCCGACCCGTGAAACTTGAAGTGGATGGTCTCGTCGGGCAGCCCCGCCGAGCCGTACCTGCGCGCGATCTCGCCGCCCAGCATGGCGCCCACCGTGCGGTGCACGTTGCGGATCTTGAAGCTGGCGGTGACGTGCTTTCTGCCCAACAGCGCCGGCGTGGCCTGCTCGATCAACTGGTGGTCGAGCGCCGCCGCCAGGCCGTGGTCCTGCTCCTCGGTCTTGCGCCGCGCCACGCGCGAGGGCACAGTCGGCACGTAGAGAATCGACGAGAGGTCGATCCCCTTGGCCTTCCAGTGCGCGTCGGCCACGGCGGCGTCGATCCGGTCCACCCGGCCGATCATCTCGTCCATGGTGCGGAAGCCGAGCCGGGCCATGTGCTGGCGAACCTGCTCGGCGAGGAAGAAGAAGAAGTTCACCACATGCTCGGGTTGGCCGCGGAAGCGCTCGCGCAAAACAGGGTCCTGCGTGGCGATGCCCACCGAGCAGGTGTTCAGATGGCACTTGCGCATCATGATGCAGCCCATCGTGATCAGCGGCGTCGTGGCGAATCCGAACTCCTCCGCGCCGAGCAGCGCGGCGATCGCCACGTCCCTGCCCGTCTGCAGCTTGCCGTCGGTCTGCACGCGGATGCGCGAGCGCAGATCGTTCAGCAGCAGCACCTGCTGCGTCTCGGCCAGGCCCAGCTCCCAGGGGAGCCCCGCGTGCTTGATGGAACTCAAGGGCGATGCGCCCGTGCCCCCATTGTCGCCAGAGATCAGCACCACGTCTGCGTGCGCCTTGCTCACGCCTGCGGCAACCGTGCCCACGCCCACCTCGCTCACCAGCTTCACCGAGATGCGCGCCCGCGGGTTCACGTTCTTCAGATCGTGGATCAGTTGCGCCAGGTCCTCGATGGAATAGATGTCGTGGTGCGGCGGCGGAGAGATCAGGCCCACGCCGGGAATCGAGTGCCGCGTCCGCGCGATTACCTCGTCGACCTTGTGGCCGGGCAACTGACCGCCCTCGCCGGGCTTCGCTCCCTGCGCCATCTTGATCTGGATATCGTCGGCGTTTACCAGGTAATTCGTGGTCACGCCAAAGCGCCCCGAGGCCACCTGCTTGATCGCCGAGCGGCGCGAGTCCCCGTTCGCATCCGGCGTGAAGCGCTCCTCGTCCTCGCCGCCCTCGCCGGTGTTCGACATGCCGCCCAGCCGGTTCATGGCGATGGCCAGCGTCTCGTGGGCTTCCTTGCTGATCGAGCCGAAGCTCATCGCGCCCGTCGTGAAGCGCTTCACGATCTCCTTCGCCGGCTCCACTTCCTCGATGGGAATCGGCTCCTCGGCGTACTTCAACTGGAAGAGCCCGCGCAGCGTGCACAGGGTGCGGTTCTGATCGTCGATCAGGTCCGTGTATTCCTGGAACGTCGCCGGGTTGTTCTGCCGCACCGCGTGTTGCAGCTTCGCGATGGTCAGCGGATTCAGCAGGTGATACTCCCCGTCCACGCGATACTGGTACTCGCCGCCCACCACCAGCTCGGTCTCCGACTCGGTCAGCGGCTGGTAGGCATAGGCGTGCTTCATGAGCGCCTCGCGCGCCAGCACCTCCAGCCCCACGCCCTCGATGCGCGAAGCGGTGCCCGCGAAGTAGCTGTCGATCAGCTCCTTGTTCAGGCCCACGGCCTCGAAGACTTGCGCGCCGCGATAGCTCTGCAACGTCGAGATGCCCATCTTCGAGAAGGTCTTCAGCAGCCCCTTGTTGATCGCCTTGATGAAGTTCTTCTCCGCGTGATTGGCGGTTACGTTGTGGGGCAGCAGGCTGCGGCGTTTCAGGTCGTGCAGCGTCTCGATCGCCAGATACGGATTGATGGCGCTGGCGCCGTAGCCGATCAGCAGGGCAAAGTGCATCACCTCGCGCGGCTCGCCGCTCTCGATGATCAGCGCCACCTGCGTGCGCGTCTTGTCCCGCACCAGCCGGTTGTGCACCGCGGCCATGGCCAGCAGCGAAGGAATCGGCGCGAAGGTCGGGTCGACGCCGCGGTCCGAAAGAATCAGCAGCGTGTAGCCGCTCTCCACCGCGTGCGCGGCGCGGCTCTCCAGTTCGTCCAGCGCGCGCTTCAGCCCCTTCTCGCCTTCCTCGGCGCGGAACAGAGCCGGCAGCGTGGTGGCCAGCAGGTCGCCGGAGCTTACCCGGCGCAGCTTTTCCAGATCGCGGTTCGACAGAATCGGATGCGGCAGCTTCAGCGTGTGGCAGTTATCCGGCGTCTCTTCCAGAATGTTGCGCTCGGTGCCGATGTAGCTGATCAGCGACATCACCAGCTCCTCGCGGATCGGATCGATCGGCGGGTTGGTCACCTGCGCGAAGAGCTGCTTGAAGTAGTTGAAGAGCGGCTGCGGCCGGTCGCTCAGGCAGGCCAGCGGCGTGTCCGTGCCCATCGAGCCGATCGGCTCCTCGCCGCGCGCGCCCATGGGGCCGAGCAGCACGCGCAGGTCTTCCTCGCTGTAGCCGTAGGCGCGCTGGCGGCGCAGCAGCGTCTCCGGGTTGGAGGCGATGACGCGGGAGGGCTCAGGCAACTGGTCCAGCGTCACCTGGCGCTCCTGAATCCACGCGGCGTAAGGCTGACGGGCGGAGAGCCGTCTCTTGATCTCGGAGTCGGAGACAATGCGCTTCTGCACGGTATCCACCAGGAACATGCGCCCCGGCTGCAGGCGGCCCTTCTTGCGCACGTCCTTGGCCGGAACCTCCAGCACGCCGGCCTCCGAGGCCAGCACCACCAGGTCGTCCTTGGTCACCACGTAGCGCCCAGGGCGCAGTCCGTTGCGGTCGAGCGTGGCGCCGATGACATGGCCGTCGGTGAAGGCGATGGCCGCCGGACCGTCCCACGGCTCCATCAGCGAGGCGTGGTACTCGTAGAACGCGCGCTTCTCCTCGTCCATGTCCGGATTGCCGGCCCATGCCTCGGGAATCAGCATCGCCATCACGTGATCGATGGAGCGGCCCGACTGGTAGAGAAACTCCACGGCATTGTCCAGCGAGGCCGAGTCGGAGCCGCCGGGAACGATCACCGGGAAGAGATCGGCGATCTTGCCGTCGTAGAGCGGGCTCTCCAGGATCGACTGGCGGGCGCTCATCCAGCTCACGTTGCCGCGGATGGTGTTGATCTCGCCGTTGTGCGCCACGTAGCGGTAGGGGTGGGCCAGCTTCCAACTGGGAAAGGTGTTTGTGGAGAAGCGCTGGTGCACCAGACACAGCGCGCTCGTCACCAGCGGGTTGGCCAGCTCGAAGTAGAACTTCTCGATCTGCGGCGCCAGCATCAGGCCCTTGTAAACGATGGTGCGACAGGAGAGCGAGGGAACGTAGAAGTCCTCCTTGCCCTCGATCTCGGATTCGCCAATCTCGTTTTCCGTCCGCCGCCGCACGCGGTAGAGCAGCCGCTCGAAGCGTTCCTCATCCATGCCGGCGGGCCGGCCCAGAAACAGTTGCTCGATATACGGCTGCGACGCGCGCGCCTCGCGGCCCACGGCCATGCCGTTCACCGGCGTGTCGCGCCAGCCGATCACCTTCAGTCCCTCGGCCTGGGCGATGCGCTCGAAGACGCCCTCGCACAGCAGGCGGCTGTGCTTGTCCACCGGCAGAAAGCACATGGCCACGGCGTAGGCGCCCGGCTCGGGCAGTTGCATGCCCAGCTCGCCGCACTCGCGCGCAAAGAAAACGTGTGGTATCTGAATCAGAATGCCTGCGCCGTCGCCGGTCTCCGGGTCGCAGCCGGCCGCACCGCGGTGGGTGAGGTTGATGAGGACCTCGAGACCCTTGCGGATGATCTCGTGACTCTTCTCGCCGCGGATGCTGGCGACAAATCCCATGCCGCACGCGTCGTGCTCGTTTCGCGGATGGTAGAGGCCCTGCGGCCGGGGTGCGCGGAGACGGCTTTGAGATGGATGCATGGCAACCTTCTGAGTGAAGTATTTCGTCCGTTCCCAGTGCGTCGCGGGGGCCGGAATACACTTTGGGTGTGCGGCTCCTCAACGGAAAGCCGCCTCGTTCGCTATGCACGGACCCGACGGTGCGGGTCCAACCTGTTCGTGAGCTGAGCTGACAATTTCATCATAACGAAAAAATCGCTCTACCCCTAGAGCTTCCTTCCAGGGGCGGGGAGAGTGACGGCAGCGGAATCCCGGCAGCGGACCGCAAAGTGAGACGGCGATAGCGGAATCAGAGTGGACGCGTCCCGATGGCTGGGAACCCAAGCGGCTGCGGAAGAACCCATTTCAAGGGAGCGATCTGCCAGAGCACGACTTCACAGGCTGAGAGACTTGAGAAATGGCACGAAGAATGTGTCAGGGCACGACTTCAGTCGTGCCGATAAGGCCGATAGAATCTGTTGGGCTTTAGCCCCTGCGGTTGCCTTTGCTCGTGGGGCACGATGTGTCAGGGCACGACTTCACAGGCTGAAAAACTCGAGAAATGGCACGAAAAATGTGTCAGGGCACGACTTCAGTCGTGCCGATAAAGCCAACAAAATCAATTGGGCTTCAGCCCCTGCGGTTCCCCCTGCGGTTCCCTTCGTTCGTGTGGCACGAAAAATGTGTCAGGGCACGACTTCAGTCGTGCCGATAAAGCCAACAAAATCAATTGGGCTTCAGCCCCTGCGGTCGTCTTTGCTCGTGGGGCACGAAAAATGTGTCAGGGCACGACTTCAGTCGTGCCGATAAAGCCAACAAAATCAATTGGGCTTCAGCCCCTGCGGGATGGTTTTCGCGCAACTTTCTCCATCCCATCGGACGCGACCAACAAGGAGCGCAGGGCACGGCAACTCTGGTTCCGCTCGCGGCCCCACGGGCGGCATTCCGCCGCCAAAGTGCACCCAAACTGTTGACCGGACTGGAATCTCTATCCGAGAAAGAGATTGTGGACTCTTCCGCGCTGTTTTCCTGCTATGCGAGAATGAAGGCCAACAACCTGGAGAACCGATCGAGAATCTCATGGGCGCCGAGCGCATACCCGAGGAGACAGTCGTGGCCGACGAGGCCGCGCAGGGGAACGCCCAAATGGTCCTGGCGATCGGCGCAGGAGATCGGACAGCGGAGCAGGAGTTTGTCGCCCGCTACCAGCCGCGTGTCCGCGCCATGCTGCTGGCCCGCACCCGCAATCGAGACACCGCGGCCGACCTGACCCAGGACACGATGATCGAGGCCGTCTGCGCGCTGCGGCGCGGCATGTTGCGCGAGCCGGCCAAGCTCTCCGCTTTTGTGCTGGCCATCGCCCGCAACCTGCTCAACAGCCACTTCCGCGGCGCATCGCGCAGCCCGGAGTCGCTGGAGTTCCCCGACAACCTGCCCGACCCATCTTCGCTGGCCGAAAGAGCAGAGACCGGCGACCGGGAGCGCCGTGCGCTGGAGGCCATCGAGGCGCTGGAGCCGACCGACCGAGCCATCCTGCAACTGACGCTCATTGAGGGACTTAAGCCGGGTGCGATTGCCCGGAGGCTGGACCTGAACCCGGACCTGGTGCGGCAGCGGAAGCTGCGCGCCACCCGCCGGATTGTGGAATTTGTCACCGGCCGGTCACAAATGCCAGGGAAAGTCCACTCTATGTCAGGACAAACGCCATGACTTCTTGCAGCGGAGCACCCGCCGAACAATACGCGCTCTCCTACGTGGAAGGTACGCTCCCTGACTTCGAGGCTCAGCGCTTTGAGGAGCACTTCTTCGAGTGCCCGGTCTGTCTGGCGGAGCTTCAGGCGCTTCAGGCGGTGCGGGAGCAGCTTGCCCGCCACCCGGTGGCCATTGCGCCAGTGCGGGCGAAAGCCCTCCTCGGCTGGCCGCGGACGGTCTGGGCCCTGGGCGCCGCGGCGGCCATTCTGGCGGTGGCCTTCGCCGGCCTGCGCCTCTTCACCGGCCAGGCGCCCCGGCAGGAAACCGCGCATGAACTGCCTCGGACGCCTGTCCAGACGCAGCCCGCGCAGCCGGTCCCGGTTGCGTTGGCCCAGCTTGCCGATCTCGCTCTGCCCGCCTTCGCCGCTCCCCGGCTGCGCGGCGAGAGCCAGGATTCGCGCTTCGAAGCCGGCATGAAAGCCCACTCCGCCGGCAACTGTGGCCAGGCCATCGCCCGGCTCGGCCAGGTTCCGCCGGCAAGCCGCGAATCGCTGGCCGCACGCTTCTATTTGGGCGCCTGCCAGAGGCGCCAGGGTGAGCTGTCCACGGCCTTCGCGACCCTGCGCTCGGTGGCTGCGGCCGGCGACTCGCCCCAGCAGGAGGCAGCCTTCTACCTGATGGCGCAGATCGCCCTCGAGCGGAACGACGCCACGCTCGCCCGCCGTTACCTGGCCCGCACAGTCGGCCTGCGCGGGGACTTCGAAGAGCGCGCGCGCCGGCAGCAGGTCAGCCTCAACCGGATCGCCGCCTCCGGCCCCGCTGCCGGCCAGGCCGACGGCAGAAGCCAATAGCCCCGCGCCGTAGGCGCAGTGTTGTTTAGCCCCGCGCTTCAGCGTGGGGTCGGCGCAACCAATAACCTCCCCGGAGTCCCGTAGGGACGGAGCTTCCTTCCACTACGCATCCGGGTGGCTCTCTTGCGGAAAGCAGATCGGGATCGACTCCCGTAAATGTCAGACAACGGCGGTCGCCCCGGCTGAGCCGGGGGTCGCCCACTACCGAAGAAACGACGGGCTCTTGCCCCTGATGGATGATCTTTCCATGAATTGGACTTTCATTCCGGACTTCACCAAGGACTGTTAACCATGCACAGCCGCCTGCTCGCGCTCCTGACCCTGGTCGCGCTGGCGGCCGGCTCCGTGCTGCCCGCCGCCCAGACCCCGGCGCCCCC
>JBAVMZ010000008.1:0-2897 GCA_049690595.1 Occallatibacter sp.
CGCCTGGCTCGCGGCCCGTCGCCGGCGCCCACGGCGCGGCCCACGCTGACGGCCGCCGCGGCGGACACACCCAGCGGCACCATGTAGGTCAAGGCGGCGTAATTCAGCACAATCTGATGCACTGCCAGCGCCTCCGGGGTCAGCCATCCGGCGGAGAAGGTGGCCATGTTCCAGGCGCCGACTTCCATGAGAATCTGGCCGGCGGCGGGCGCGCCGAGGCGGACCATCTGGCTGATCCGTGGCAGGCTGGGGCCGGGCCAGTGAGCGAAGAGCGGATGGCCGCGGCGGCGCTCGTAGCGCCAGGCAAAGCCCAAAAGCGCGGCGGCCATGAAGATGCGCGCCACCACGGTGGAGAGCGCGGAGCCCCGTACGCCCATCGCCGGCAGCCCCCAGTGGCCATAGATGAGCAGCCAGTTGCCCAGCCAGTTGACCAGGTTGGCGCCGACAAAGGTGTAGGTCACCACCCGGACCTGGCCGACGGCCTGAAGATAGCGGCGGGTTCCGCCGTAGAGCAGCAGCGGGAGGGTTCCCCAGTTGAGTAGGCGCAGGTACTCAGCCGCCGGACCGGCGACCGCGCGGTCGATGCCGAAGGGGGCGAAGCCGAAGCTGGCCGCCAGAATCAACAGCATCAGCGCCGGCGTCACCAGGCAGGCCAGGTAGACGCCCTGCGCCAGCCAGCGGTGGCAGCCGTCGTGGTCCTGGCGACCGTAGGCCTGGGAGACCAGCGTGTCCAGGCCGAGAAGCAGGCCGAAGGCGGTAATCGCCGGGGTGTAGTAGACGGCATTGCCCAGGGCGACGGCGCCGATGGAAACCGGACCCAGCGACCCCACCATGATCGTGTCCACGATCCCCTGCGCCATCCAGCCCAGTTCGCTGAGCACGACGGGGACGGCGAGGGCCACCATCGCTCCCAGCTCCTGCTTCCACGAGACGGGATTTGAGCCCTCTGCCATTGCCTCACTTTACAGGTCCGCCGGCCAGGGCGCCACACGCCTGTGCCCCTTGCCCGGGAATCCGGCTGCGGCCCAGCCAGGAATCTCCGGACGCACGGCGCGATTCATCCGATATTCAATTTTGCTCGATAGGCTTCTCCCAGAATGCGAGAATTGTGCAAAGGAGCGCCCCGGGAATGACGGAAGGCAGAGAACGGAATGTGCGAGTCGAAGTGCGCCAGATGCGTGTGGACGACATTGAGAAAGTCGTCGAGCTGCAGCACCGGGCCTTCCCCGGACAACTGCCGTGGCGGGCCGAGCAGCTCCAACGCCACCTCGAGATCTTTCCCGAGGGGCAGTTGGTGGCGGGAGCGCCCGATGGGCGGATCGTGGGCTCGGCCAGTTCCCTGCTGATCGACTGGGACGACTACGCCGAGTCGGCCAACTGGGTCTCGATTACCGGGCGCGGGTCCTTCGACACGCACAACCCGCTGGGCAAGACCCTCTATGGCGCCGACATGGGCGTGGATCCGGAGTTCCGGCAACAGGGGATCGGTTCGCAACTCTACGAGGCGCGCAAGGACCTTATCCGGGAGCGCGGTCTGAAACGGATGCTGACGGGCGGCCGAATCTCCGGCTACGCCGCCGTGGCGAGTCTGATGTCGGCGCGCGAGTACGTGGCCGAGGTGGTGGCCGGCAAGCGGCGCGACCCGGCGCTGAGCTTCCAGTTGGACAACGACCTGGTGGTGCTGGACGTCGTCTCCGAATACATGAACGACGCCGACTCGCATGGCTTTGCCACGCTGCTCGAGTGGCTCAACCCGGAATACACCTCGAAGACCAGCCTCAAGGCCACCGTGCAGCACGCGGCGCTGGAGCGGGAGGTTGCCGACGCCTTGCGGGAGACGCCGCGGCCCCGGCGGGTGCGCATCGCGGCGGTGCAGTACCTGGTGCGGCCCATTTCCTGCTTCGAGGATTTCGCCAAGCAGGTGGAGTTCTTCGTGCACAGCGCCAGGGATTACAAGGCGCACTTCCTGCTCTTCCCGGAATTCTTCACGATGCAGCTGCTCAGCTACATCAACGAGCCGGCCCCGGCGCTGGCGGTGCGCCGTCTGGCGCGGATGGCGCCGCAGTACGAGGCGCTCTTCCTCAGGCTGTCGCAGGAGACGGGCATCTACATCATCGGCGGAACGCACCCCGTCTTCCAGCGGGGCAAGGTCTTCAACGCCGCACATCTATTCACACCCAACGGCCAGGTCTTCCGGCAGAAGAAGGTGCACCTGACGCCGACCGAGAGCGGGCCGTACCAGTTGAGCCGCGGCCACGGGCTCTACCTCTACCACACCGACTTCGGCAACATCGCCATCCTGATCTGCTACGACGTGGAGTTTCCCGAGGTGGCGCGAACCATGGCCGAGGCCGGCGCCGAAATTCTCTTTGTGCCCTCCTGCACCGACGGGCGCGAGGGCTTCTGCCGCGTGCGCTACTGCTCGCAGGCGCGCGCGATCGAGAACCAGGTCTACGTGGCCGTCACGGGGACGGTGGGCAATCTGCCCCTGGTGCCTTACATGGCCGCAAATTACGGGCAGGCGGCGATCCTGACCCCGTCGGACTACTTCTTCGCCCGGGACGGCATCGCCGCCGAGGGCACCATCAACCAGGAGCAGATGATCGTGGCCGACGTGGATCTGGACCTGCTGGACGAGCAGCGCGTCAACGGCAGCGTCATCCCGCTGCAGGATTTGATCAAGGACGCGTACGACAACGTGATCCACTTCTCCGATTACAAGGGGCAGAAGCAGTTCCAGGACGATCCCGAAGGGCCCTATTACGCCACTGGTGTGGCGGAGCCGGAAGGGACTTTTGAGACAGGCAGCCTGGTGGAGGCGGATGCGGGCGGCGGGCGTTAGGGGCTGCGCGAAGACTCCATGCGAGGGGGCTCTGCGGGGGGGCACGCCATGACGG
>JBAVMZ010000009.1:0-5525 GCA_049690595.1 Occallatibacter sp.
CTTTCCTCGGCCATAACCACCTTCGACAACGTAGTTATGACACAGAAAAGACGGCCTTTCCAGCTATTTCCTTCGATCCCGACTCACCCAAATCGACAATCGGCCTGTGAGATATGCGGGTTAGTCCTTCGGAAAGCGTACTGTCATACTGCCGCACAGCGGGGCCCGGGGGGGTGGGGATGCGCGCAGGGATGCCCTCCAAGCAATTCCCGGGACGGCGGCGGGCGGATTTGCGAGTTTGGGTCAGGATGAACAGGCGCGGCTTCGCGTCGCCCCGGGGGTGGGTACAGCCGCAGCTCGTGTATTCCAACTGTAAAGCGACGTGGCGAGTTGGGCTGCTCATGATTGAATGGTGCGCTTTTCAGAGGGAATTGCGCGCAACCCCCGTCGGCAGAGGGCGGGAGCAGGGGCGGGGGAATGGGCGAGGATGGAGCGCGCAGAAAGCAAAGAGACCGAACCGGCGGTCTGTGCCGAGTCCGGTCTCTTGTGTTCGATCAGCTACTTCTGCGGCGCGGTCGGCTGCGGCTGCGGGGCCGGAGGCTGCGCCGGGCCCAGGGGCTGGTCGCCGGTGGGCTGCGTCTCGGTCTTCTTCTTCTGGCTCAGGCGGACCTTGTCGCCAGTGGTGGTGGCCTTCTTCTTTTTCTTCTTGGCGGTATCGCCGGCCAGGCCCAGCGGAGCGGCCTGCGTCTGGCGGTCGGCAACTTCGGCGGCGTCGGCCGCCGGAGGAGCCATGGAGTCCGGCTGCGGGCCCTTGGGCTTGGGCTGCTTGGGCACCTTGGCGCGGGCGGCGAAGCGGGTCTTCTGCGCGGGCTTGGCGGTGGACTCGAGCGGGTTGACCGGCTCGGCCGCGGCGGCCTGGTCGGACTTGCCCGCGCCGGCATCTTCCACCTGGGTTTCGGCCGCGTTGGGGAGAGTCTTGGTAGGCGCCTGGCCGTAGCGGATTCTCTCCTTCTTGCCCGGCTTCATTGAGGCTTGGGTGGTGGCCGCGCCCTTCTTCTTGCTCTTCTTGGCCGCAGGCGCCGGGGCGGCGGCGGGCTTCTCCTCAGCCACCGGGACCGGCGCGGGGCCCTTCTGCCGGAAGTGGGTGGTCTCGCGGAAGCGGGTGCGCTCCACCTTCTTCTTTTTCTTGGGGGCCGGGGGCACGTATGCGCTGTAGACGGGCTTGGTCTGCTTGGCGCTGGCGCCGGTATCGGTGTAGCCCGGCTTGATGTCGATAAAGGCGTTCTCGCGCATGGTGGTGAGTACATCGCGCAGGGCCGGCTCCATCCGGCTCATGTAGAGCGTCTCTTCCACCTGCGGCTCGACTTCTTTGAACTCGGGAACGCCGCCGGGCACGTGCTCGACCACCTTGAGGATGACGAATCCCTGGCGGGTGCGGATGGGGGCGGTAAACTCGCCGGACTTGAGCGCGAAGGTGGCATCTTCGATGACCTTGGCGAGAGCGCCGCGCTGGTACTGGCCGAGGTTGCCGCCTTCGCCCGCAGTGGATCCGTCGGAGAAGGTGCGGGCAAGCTGCGAGAAGTCGCCGCCGGCGTGGAGCTTGGCCTCGATCTCGTCGGCCTTCTGCTTAGCGGCGGCGATGCGTGCCGGATCGTCCGGCTCTGTGGCGCCCTTCTGCGTCACAGATGGCGTGGGGGTGCCGGTGGAGACCAGAATCTCAGAAAGGGTGACGCTCTCCGGGCGGGAGTACTCCTGCTTGTGCTGTTCGAAGAACCGCTGCACTTCGCCGGGGGTCATGCGGATCTTCTGGCCAACCTGCTGGCGCATCACTTCCTGCGTGATGATCTGGTTGCGGATGTTGGCCTTGAAGTCCTCGAAGGAGACGCCCTGCTCCTTGGCTGCCTTTTCCAGGTCTTCCATCGAGTCCAGGTTGTACTGCTTGCGGATCTCGTTCAGGCGGGTGATCAGCTCGGTGTCGCCGGTAATGCCGAGTTCCTTGCCCTTGGAGAGCCAAAGCTGCTGGTCGATCAGGTTGCGCAGCAGGTCCTTGTGCGCGGCGGAGATCTCCTGCATCGAGGCGCTGTGCTGGCGCGCCTCCTGATCCAGCTCCTTCATCGCCCGGTCGTAGTCCGAGCGGGTGATGATCTGGTCGTTGATGCGAACGACGATCTCCTCGACGGTGTTCCCGCCGTAGGGGCTCTCCGGAGCGCTGGCGCGGGTCTGCGCCAGGACGGAAGTCGCGAGCAGCGCCGTGGAGAACACGAAGGCCGCGGGAGTGCGAAAGAGTCTCAAGGTCATAGGGTTCGGCACACGAACAGGGAGCGCAAAACGCTCACCCTTCATAGACGCCATTGTAAATGGCTGGGGAGCGGCGGCGCGACGGATTGAGGGAAAGCGGGGAGAATCGGGGGTTTCCGGGGGCGACTGGGCGGCGGCGCTACCGGAACCAGCCGCCAGGCCGTCAAACGAAGCGGTGCTATACTTTAGGCCAAGACTGCCGGTTTCCGGGCCTTTTCCGCTCGCCTGGCCCGCGCGCAGTCCGGAGGATCTTCCCACACATGAAATCCCGCGCACCCCGCGCTCTTCGCGCCTTCGGCGCCGTGGTTCTCTTTCTCTCGGTCTGTGCTCTGGGAGGCAGCCTGCTGGAGCGCCGCGTGAGCGCCCAGTCGGCGGCCGACGAAGGCCAGTTCCGCGACTCGCTGCGCCAGTTCACCAGCGTCTACTCGCTGGTGGAGCAGAACTACGCCGAGCCGATCGACGGCGAAAAGGCCGACACGGCGATCTACGACGGGGCGATTCCGGGGATGCTGCGGGTGCTCGACCCGCACTCGAACTTCTACGACCCCAAGGCCTACGCCAAGATGCGCGAGGACCAGCACGGCCGCTACTACGGCGTGGGCATGTTGATCCAGCAGCAAAATAATAAGGTCTACGTGGTGACGCCCTACGAGGGCACGCCCAGCTACAAGGCCGGAATCCGCCCGGCCGACATCATCGCCGCCATCGACGGCAAATCGACGGACGGGATGACCAGCGACCTGGTGGCCAAGAGCCTGAAAGGGCCCAAGGGCACGCACGTGCAGGTGAGCATGGTGCGCGAGGGCCAGGACAAGCCGCTGGTCTTCGACCTCATCCGCGACGAGATCCCGCATCCCTCGGTGGACCTGAAGTACGAGATCCGCCCCGGCGTTGCCTACGTCCACCTGACCCAATTCCAGGAGACCACGGCGCAGGAGGTCATCGAGGCGATCGACGGGTTTGGCGACCTTAAAGGACTGGTTCTGGACCTGCGCGGCAACCCGGGCGGGCTGCTGAGCCAGGCTGTCGAGGTCTGCGACCACCTGCTGACCAAGGGGCAGAACATCGTCTCGCAGCGCGGCCGTGCCTACCCGGACCAGGTGTACACGGCCACCCACGGCAACGGCGGCAAGACCTTCCCCATCGTAGTGCTGGTCAACCGCTCCACCGCCTCGGCGGCCGAGATCGTCTCCGGCGCCCTGCAGGACCACGACCGCGCCCTGATCGTCGGCGAGACCACCTTCGGCAAGGGCCTGGTGCAGACCGTCTACAACCTGAACGAGAACACCGGCCTGGCGCTGACCACCTATCACTACTACACGCCCTCGGGGCGCCTGATCCAGCGCAACTACGCAGGCGTCTCGCTCTACGACTACTACTACAACCACGCCGGGGCGCAGCCTGCCGACACCACCAACCGCGAGGTCAAGTTCACCGACGCCGGCCGCACCGTCTACGGAGGCGGCGGCATCACGCCCGACGAGAAGATCGAGTCGCCCAAGAGCAACCACTTCCAGGACGTGCTGCTCTACGACAAGCAGGTCTTCTTCCACTTTGCCGCGCGCTACCTGGCCAACCGCACCGTGGACCAGAACTTCAAGGTCGACGAGCCGGTGATGGTCGAGTTCAAAAAGTATCTGACCGACCAGAACATCCCCTGGACCGAGGCCGATCTGAAGGGCGCCGAAGACTGGATCAAGATAAACATCAAGGAGAAGATCGTCACCAGCCAGTTCGGGCAGTTGCAGGGGCTGCGCACCCTGGCCGACTGGGACCCGACGATCCAGAAGGCGATCACCTACCTGCCCGAGGCGCAGACTCTGGAAGACACCGCGCACAAGGTGCTGGTGCAGAAAGCCCAGCTCGAACAGCAGGGAAAGTAACTCGAAGGCAAAGCTCCAAGCCAAGGCAAGCGGGCGGGACTCAGGTCCCGCCCGTTTGCGTTACCGCTTACCGCGTATTTCGAACAGCGCCCGGAATGCGTGGCTGCCATCGACCCGTAGCGCCGGTTTCCAAACAGGCTGTGGCGTGGGCTCCCAAACCCACGCCAAGCGACCCGGCTCCGGTGGTGCGGGCGGCGGGTGGCCAACCCTCGGGCCAGTGAGCAGGGGCACGAATGCAGGGTGCCCGGGAGAGCATGGACCCCAACCGGCCGGCTTGCCGACATCGAACCCCTCGGGAAGTTCACAGCCCCGCCGTACGGACACCGCATTCTCATGGCGCCGGCCTCGGAACCGGCCGCGGGGCAGCAAATCCGGAGTAACATGAACTTCGCGCTCCCGTTCAAGGCGGCGCAGAGGATGAAGGGACTCCCATGAGCACTGACGCCCCCACCCCCCCGAAGAAGGCGGCTCCGGTCATTCACACCCGGCTTTCGGGCTTTGAATTGCTGCTGAATCCTCGCCTGAACAAGGGCACGGCCTTCACCGAGCGCGAGCGCGACGCCTTCGGCCTGCACGGCCTGTTGCCGCCCCACATTGGCACCCTCGACGACCAGCGCGAGCGGCGCAAGCACCAGCTCGACCTGCAGCCGACGCCCTTTGCCAAGTACGCCTTCATGCGCGACCTGCAGGACACCACCGAGACGCTCTTCTACTCGCTGATCGCGCACTATCCCGAGGAGCTGCTGCCCATTGTTTACACGCCGGCCGTGGGCGAGGGCTGCCAGCGCTTCTCGGAGATCTGGCGGCGGCCGCGGGGGCTCTTCATCAGCTATCCGGAGCGCGACCGGATGGAACAGATCCTGGCCAACCCGCGCTACGACGACATCCGCTGCATCGTGGTCTCGGACGGCGAACGCATCCTGGGCCTCGGCGACCAGGGCGCGGGCGGCATGGGCATCCCCATCGGCAAGATGGCGCTCTACACCGCGCTCGGCGGCATCCCGCCCGAACACTGCCTGCCCATCCTGCTCGACGCCGGAACCGACAACCAGGCCCTGCTCGACCTGCCCATCTACATCGGCTGGCAGCACCCGCGTGTCCGCGGCCAGGAGTACGACGACTTTGTGGAGCAGTTTGTCACCGCTGTGGAGCGCCGTTGGCCGCACATCCTCTTGCAGTGGGAGGACTTTGCCGGGGTCAACGCCGCGCGCCTGCTCGAGCGCTACCGCAACCGGCTCTGCACCTTCAACGACGACATCCAGGGCACCGCGGCCATCACCACGGGCACGCTGCTGGCTGCGGTCAACGCCACCGGGATTCCGCTCAAAGACCAGCGGATCGCCATGTTCGGCTCGGGGTCGGCAGGCCTGGGTATCAGCGACCTGCTGGTGGACCAGATGATGC
>JBAVMZ010000010.1:0-3104 GCA_049690595.1 Occallatibacter sp.
GTTGGAGGGCAGCGGAGCTTTTATTTCAAAGGACCGAGAAACGGGCATTTCTACTGGCCTTTTCGTAAGTCCTTGAAAAGAAATGCGGACTTGTGGGTAATTGCAAGCGCTGAAGCGCGGGGCTAACCAACACTGCGCCTACGGCGCGGGGTGAGTGGCCTCTGTGGGCAGCGGGTGGCTTCTGCCGGCATGGAGCGCTCCGGCGCTGGCCCCTTCGAGGGACCGCCGATCATAAAGCCTCCGGCTCTGCCGGAGGATACTTACAGAGAAAGCGATGCAGGGACGAGAACAACTCGGCGGACGGGTTCTGGTGGTCTTCGACGGCCGGTGCGGGCTTTGCAATGCGTCCGTGCGGTGGCTCATCCGGCGGGACGAGTTGGACCGGCTGCGCTTCGTGGCGGCCGAAGATGGGCGGGCGGCGGAGATGCTGACGCGGCTGGGCTATGACGGGCGGCCGGAGACGATCGTTGCGGTCTGGGAGGCGGGCCGGGCCGGGGAGCGCGCGCTGGAGCGGTCAGAGGCCGTGGCGGCGCTGCTGGGGGAGTTGCCCGGTCCGTGGCCGGCGGTGGGCAGGGCGTTGCTGCTGGTTCCACGGCCGGTGCGGGAGTGGGGTTATCGCGTGGTGGCGCATTGGCGGCACAGGATCCGGGGACGCGTGGAGAGCTGCCCGCTGCCGGGTGAGCGGGAGCGGGGACGGTTTCTATGAACTGGCTGGCCGCCGGGGTCAGCGCAGGGGGAAGGCTGGGAGATCATCTTGCCGATCGGTGCAGAGTGAGCGTGGGCCAGGAGGCCGGCGCTCCAAGTTGCCGTCGTGATGTTGACATTTTTGCGCCGCTCCTACGGGGCTCGATACCGCATTTTTGGCCGGCAACCCCGCGCTGAAGCGCGGGGCTGACATCCATTGCGCCTACGGCTCGTACGAATGGGGACCGTATTCGGCATCAGAGTAGCTTCTTGCGATTGCCCCGGAACGTGGCAGTGATCTGGCGCCGGCAGTTGGCAATCCTGATAAACTTGTGGTTTCCGGCCGGACGGAGCGCCGTCCACTCCAGCCACAGAAGGCCCGCACCATGCCTGAAAAGCCCAAGCAGAAACCCGTAACGTATGCCGACGCCGGCGTGGACATCCGCCGCGGCGACCAGGCCAAGGAACGGATCAAGTTCCTGGCGCAGAAGACCTTCAACCGCAACGTGCTGGGCGGCATCGGCGGCTTTGGCGCGCTGTTCCGGCTGGACCTGCAGAAGTGGAAGGCGCCCATCCTGGTCAGCTCGGCCGACGGCGTGGGGACGAAGCTGAAGATTGCCTTCGAGATGGGCGTGCACCACACGGTGGGCGCCGATCTGGTGAACCACTGCGTGAACGACATCGCGGTGCAGGGAGCCACGCCGCTGTTCTTTCTGGACTACCTGGCCAGCGGGCGGCTGGACGCCCAGGTGACCGAGCAGGTGGTGACCGGGCTGGCCGAGGCGTGCAAGGCCAACGGCTGCGCGCTGATCGGCGGCGAGACGGCGCAGATGCCGGGCTTCTACGCCGACGGCGAATACGACCTGGCCGGGTTCATCGTGGGCGCGGTGGAGCGCGAGAAGATGGTAACCGGCACGGGCATCAAGCCGGGCGACGTGCTGATCGGCCTGCCCTCGACCGGCCTGCACACCAACGGCTACTCGCTGGCGCGCAAGCTCTTCTTCGAAGTGGCCGGCTACGCGCCGGGACAGTATGTTTCCGCCATCAAGGAGAAGGCCGGCCAGGCGCTGATGAAGACCCACCGCAGCTACCTGCATGTGATCCAGAAGCTGGTGGCCGCGGAACTGACCACGGGCATGGCGCACATCACCGGCGGCGGCATCACGGAGAACCTGCCGCGGATTCTGCCCAAGAACGTGACGGCGCAGATCGAGTTGGGCTCGTGGCCGGTGCTGCCCATCTTCGAGCACCTGCGGGCGCTGGGGCAGGTTCCGGACGAGGAGATGATGCGCACCTTCAACATGGGCATCGGGCTGATCGCGGCGATTCCGGCGGCCAAGTTCACGCGGGCCAAGAGCCTGCTGGAACGCGCGGAAGAGAAGTTTTACGTGATTGGCCGGGTGGTGAAGGGCGAGCGGCGGGTGCAGTACACGTGAGGGACTAAGGGACTGAGGGACTGAGGGACTCGGGGAGTCCAGATTCTTGTCAACGATGAACGAACAGAGTCCATTCCGCCTCGGCATCCTGCTCTCGGGGCGGGGATCGAATTTCCTGGCCATTGCGCGCTCCATCCGCGAGGGACGGCTGGCGGGGGTTGAGATCGCGGTGGTGATCTCGAACGTGGCCGAGGCGGAGGGGCTCAAGGCGGCGCGGGAGATGGGCCTGCCCACCGCGCTGTTTGTGTCGAAGGGACGCAGGCGCGCCGAGCACGATGCGGATGTGGCGGCCTGCCTGCGGACGCATGGCGTGGAGCTGGTCTGCCTGGCCGGGTACATGCGGCTTCTGTCGCCCGAATTCATCGCGGAGTTTCGCGACCGCATTCTGAACATTCATCCCTCGCTGCTGCCGGCCTTTCCTGGCCTCGAGGCGCAGACGCAGGCCTTCGAGTACGGAGTGAAGGTGGCCGGGTGCACGGTGCACTTTGTGGACGAGAAGCTGGATCACGGGACGATTGTGCTGCAGCGGGCGATCGGGGTTCTGGAGACGGACGACGCGCACACGCTGGCCGACCGCATTCTGGCCGAGGAGCACCTGGCGTACTCGGAGGCGATTGCGCGGGTGGCCAGCGGCGCATGGGAGATTCGCGGCCGGCGCTACGTGCGCAAAGACGGCGGCGCGGCGTAGAAAGAAACAGAGACGCAATTTGGTGAAAGCGGGCAACCTCACTAGGACGGCCCGGGCCTGAATGCCTTTTGTCTTTTGGGCTCGACCTCAGGGGCCTGAAGGCCCCTGCTCCCTCCGAAAGGGCAAAAACCTCGCGTGCCCGTTTCACGCGGAGCGGGGGGGCGGAGGGGGACTAACCCGCATATCTCACAGGCCGATTGTCGATTTGGGTGAGTCGGGATCGAAGGAAATAGCTGGAAAGGCCGTCTTTTCTGTGTCATAACTACGTTGTCGAAGGTGGTTATGGCCGAGGAAAG
>JBAVMZ010000011.1:0-2222 GCA_049690595.1 Occallatibacter sp.
TTTCCGAAGGAACACCTTATGGAACAGCCGGATCGCTGGAATCCTGCTGTTGATTTGATGGGGTTTATCGGGGCTGTTTTCCGGACCCTTCTGGAACAGCGGCCGGGTTGCCGGTTTGCCTGTGCAGGAGGCGGTGCACGGTGGTTCGGCTGACATTGTGTTCGCTTGCGATGCGGCCCAGGCTCCAGCCGCGGCGGCGCTCGGCGCAGATGGCCGCCGCGTCGAGTTCCAGCGGCTTGCGCCCGATCTGCCGGCCGTCCATGCGCGCCCGGCGCATGCCCGCCTTGACGCGCTCCACGATCAGGCTGCGCTCCAACTCGGCGATGGCGCCGATGATGACCACCATGGCGCGGCCCAGCGGGCCGCCGGTGTCGATCTGTTCGCGGAAGCTGGTGAACTCGATGCCCAGATGGTTGAGTTCGTCGAGCACTTCGAGGAAATGGCGGACCGATCGGGCGATCCGGTCTGAAGCCCAGACCATCACGACGTCGAATCGGCCGCGGCGTGCATCGCGCATCAGCTCGTCAAGTCCTGGACGGCGGGCCTTGGCGCCCGAGATCCGGTCGGTGTACTCGGCGACGATCTCGAGGCCGCGCTGTGCCGCCAGTTGGCGCAGGTCCAGCGATTGTGTCTGGAGGTTCTGGTCGACGGTGCTGACTCGCAGATAGAGGGCGGCGCGCTTCATGGCAGGATAAGATGATACCACACATATCTGCGATACATTATCGATGCACGGTCTCCTCCATCCCGAACTCTCCGGCCTCGATCCCGAAGACTACCCTGAGATCGCCAGGATGCGCATCCTGGCCGATGTGGCTCCCTATTCCCGCGAGTATCAGCGCGCCGCGGCCCGGGTGCGCGGCCAGGCGCATCACGACCCGGACCTGCTGGCCGAGTACGAGCGCATCGCCGATCAGGTCAGGCAGACCAGGGACTCGACCCTGCAGGTGGCCCAGCGCCACTTCAACGCTCCAGTCGACGAGATCGAAGGCACGGTCAGGAGCGCCGGCGACGAGGGCATCGAACTCGAAGAGTATCCTGGCCGCCGCTTCCGCTTCAGCTCCGTGGGCATGTCCATGGGGGACTTGGTGGCCGAAGAGCTCGGCCGCTCGAACCGGATCACCCGCGCCCAGGCCGTCACTGCCGCGGACCAGGCCCGGGAAGCGCGCGCCGCTTACCTTTCCGATACTCTGGTGCAGGGCACGCACGTCAAGGCGGTCGTCCCCCGCGGCGCCGCGGAGAGCTCTCCCGAGATCCAGGCCGTCATCTCCGCCGACGGCGTCAACATCAACCGCGAGCTGATCCACTTGGGTTACGGCGTCTTTCGGGAGGACCTGGGCGGAGCCGAGCAGCAGGCCATGCACGGGCGCCTGGGACGCATCTTCGGCAAGTACAGCGAGGAACTGCTCTCCCAGGGTGAAGCCAGCGCATGGAACCCGAACCGTTATGTCGCCAATCCCTTCGCCACCAAGTTTGCCCAGCAGCGCACGGCGCTGAGCCAGTACATCCAGCAGGAGGCGATCGGAACCCGCATGCGCCGCTGGGAGCGGCCCATACACGACTTCCTGCTGCCGTACCTGCGCGGCGCCCGGGAGCGCACCCTGGGGTCGGACAGCATTCCAGGAGAGATCCAGCACCGCCGGGACCTCGATACCCTGGCCGACATGCTGACCTGGTCCCTCCCCCCGCGGCGTATAAAAATCCCCGCGCGCGGGGGCAGGGCCCGGCCCACCCCGGTCTGCGCGCATCCAGCGATGCCTTGCCCGCCCGGCCATCCTCTGGTGCAGCCAGACCGGCCAGGCAACGGCGGACACTCCATCAACCATGGCGGAGTGCATGCCGGAGTGCTGTGACTGCCCCGCTCCCGGAGGCAAGAAAAGAGGCCGCTACAACCAAAGCAAGCATGTGGGATCCCCTTGAGCAGCCCATTTCCGGTTCCGGATCAGCTGTAAAAGTAGGGTTTTGAAAATCACCAAAAAAAGGCGGAATGAGTGCCTCCCCGACGAAGCACAGCGACTTACGTACCACTTTGGGCATTTTCCGGGTGAAAAGGGCCTATTTATGGGGTCACTTAGGTAATTTTATGATGATTACTATAGTCATTTTCCGACCACGGGCGACGTCAGCGAAACCACGACGCCTGGGCTCACGCCGGCCGCCTGGCTGCGGGAGATACTACCGGTGGTAAATGGGGGTAGAAAAGGTCGGCATTACCCAAGGGA
>JBAVMZ010000012.1:0-2587 GCA_049690595.1 Occallatibacter sp.
AGCGTGGGTCCGATCATCGGCAAGTAGTCCGCGAGCCGGCAGCGCAAACTGCCGGCTGGCAAGGTGAGCCGCCATGTTCATTGCAAAAGTCATCGGCAACGTCGTCTCGACCCAGAAGAACGAGAAGTTCCGCGGGATGAAGCTGCTGCTCATTCAGCCTTACATCGCCAAGGACGGCCGCCTCCAGAGCTCGGGCAGCTCGGTGGTGGCCGTCGACAGTGTCGGCGCGGGTGTGGGCGAGTGCGTGCTCTTCACGCAGGGCAGCTCCGCGCGGCTCACGGGGGCCACCAAAGATGCACCGGTCGATTGCGTCCTCGTGGGCATCGTCGACCAGGTCGAGATGGAAGGCACCATCCTGGAGAAGCCATAAATGCAGATTCAAGAGCAGGTCATTGCGGAGATTGCCAGGGAGGTAGTGGCGCGGCTGCGGATTCAGATTCCGTCGCTCGGCGCCGCGAATGCCGCCGCACCCGCGCCGGCTCCGGCTCCGGCACCGGCGCGCGACGGAGTCTTCGATTCGGTGGACGAAGCCGCCAACGCCGCCTTCGAGGCGCAGAAGCACGTCGCGGCCATGAGCCTGGAAGAACGCGGGCGCATGATCGACGTGATTCGCCGCGTCTGCAACGATCGCCGCGAAGAGCTGGGACGGATGGAGCTGGAGGAGACCAAGGTCGGCCGCCTCGATCACAAGATCCTAAAGCTGGTCAATATGCGCTACGTGCTCGGCGTCGAGGCCATGCGCAGCGACGCCCACAGCGATGCCACCGGTCTTTGCGTGATCGAGCGCGCGCCGTGGGGCGTGATCGGGATGATTCTGCCCGTGACGCACTCGGTGCCGACCATGGTCTCGAATGCCATCAACATTTTGGCCGCCGGCAACACCGCGGTCTTCGGGCCGCATCCTTCGGGCGCGAAAGTGGCGCAGTACGCGCTGCAGATTTTCAATCGCGAGATCGAGCGCGCGCTCGGCGTCACGAACGTGCTGACCACCGTGCGCGTGCCTTCGATCGAGAACGTGGAGAAGATCTTCCATCATCCCAAGATCGCTTTGCTCTGCTGCACCGGCGGCGCGGCGGTGGCCAAAGCCGCGGCCATGAGCGGCAAGCGCGTCATCGCTGGCGGCCCGGGCAATCCTCCGGTCGTCGTGGACGAGACGGCGGACCTCGATCGCGCCGCCCGTTGCATCGTCGAAGGCGCGGCGTTTGACAACAACCTGCTCTGCATCGGCGAGAAGGAAGTCTTCGTGGTTGCCTCGGTGGCGGACGCCTTTATCGCCGCGATGAAGCGCGCCAACGCGTATCAGCTTGACGCGGCGGCCATCGACCGGCTGACCAAAGCCGCCTTCACCTTCGACAACGGCGGCGGATGCGCCCGCGCGCATGTGAAGAAGGACCTGGTGGGCAAGGACGTGGCCGTGCTGGCCGCGGCTGCCGGCGTGCAGGTTCCGGCGTTCACGCAGCTTCTCTTCGGCGAGACCGGCGAGGACCACGCCTTCGTCCAGGAAGAGCAGATGATGCCCTTCATTCCCGTCGTGCGCGTGCCCAACACCGACGCGGCCATCGCCGCATCCGTCCGGGCCGAGCACGGCTACCGGCACACCGCCATCATCCACACCAACAACGTGGAGACGGCCACGAAGATGGCGCGGGCCATGAACACCACGCTCTTCCTTCACAACGCGGCCTCGCCGGCATCGCTCGGCGTCGGCGGGCCGGGCTACTTCAGCCACACCATCGCGACACCCACCGGCGAAGGCATCACCACGCCGCTCACCTTCACGCGCGAACGCCAGATGGTAGTGGGCGGCGCGCTGAGGATCATCTGACCATGTATCTTGCGCGCATCGAGGGAACGCTGGTGGCCGCGGCCAGGCACGAGACGCTCGCCGGCTGCCGCTTCCTCGTCGCGCAACGGCTCGAAGCGGACGGCACGCCGAATGCCGAACCCATCGTCGTCATCGACTGGCTGGGCGCGGCGCGCGGCGAAACAGTGCTGGTATCGACAGACGGCGACATCTCGCGGCTGAAGCTGGGAAACACCACGCCGGCGCGGCTGGTTGTGGTTGGCCTCGTCGACCAGCTCCAGAAGGGAGCCACCCCATGAGGCTCGGCATCGTGCGCGGACACATCACGCTCAACCTCGCCGTCGAGGCGATGAAGTCCCGGACGCTCGTGATTGTCGAGCCGGTGACGATGGAGAACCTGTGCGCCGCCAACGGCAAGGGCGGCGGCAAGGCTCTGGTGGCCGTCGACGAGCTGGGCGCGGCCGAAGGGCAGATGGTGGCCTTTACTGAAGGCCGCGAGGCGTCCAATCCATTCTGGCCCGCGCCGGTGCCCGTGGACGCATATTGCGCGCTGATCGTCGACTCCATCGACGTGCGCCGCTGAACAAATTCGAAGACCGAGGTGCGGAAGTGACAAAGGCAACCAAGAGCATCGATCTCACAGACAGGAAGGTCATCTCGCTGCGCGACGCGGAGAGCGCGAAGGCCGCGGGCGCGTCGAGCGTCGCCGTCGCGAAGGGCGTCGTCGTCACGCCCTCGGCGCGCGACTTCCTCACGCAGAACGGCATCGAGATCGCCCTGAGC
>JBAVMZ010000013.1:0-2645 GCA_049690595.1 Occallatibacter sp.
GCCTGGGTGAGCGCGGCGTCGAGGGCCGCGGCGTTGTCAGCGGCGGTGGGCAGAACCCAGGCCTCGCCGCCGGCGGAGGCCACCAGCGCGGCGAGCATGGGCGCGTTCGAGTTGCGGATCTGGCCTGGCGCGGGCGTGGAGGCGACGGGGACAAGCTCGTCGCCAGTGGTGAGGATGGCCACGCGCGGCCGGGCGAAGACCTCAACAGTGGCGCAGCCGCAGGCCGCTGCCAGGGCAATCTGCCCGGCTTCGAGCAGGGAACCGGCGGCAAGCAGCTCGTCGCCGGCCCGGCCCTGCGCGCCGCGGGCCACGATGTTCTCGCCCGGTTTCACCGTGCGCGGGGCCAGCAGCCGGACACGGCCGCCGGCGGTCTCGGCGTGCTCCAGCATGAAGACCGCGTCCGCCCCCTCGGGAACAGGCGCGCCGGTCATGATCTCCCATGCCGCGCCGACCGCGAGCGGTCCACTGGGCGAGTCCCCGGCGCGGGCGGCGCCTGCCAACCGCAGCGGCTTGTGGGCGTTGGCCTCGGCGGCGCGGCAGGCAAAGCCGTCGCGCGTGGAGCGGGCAAATGGCGGCTGGTCGAGATCCGCAACGATGGGCCGGGCCAGCACGCGGCCGGCGGCGCGGCCCAGTTCCACCTGCTCGGTGGCTGGCGCGGCCAGCGCCAACTCCGCCGCGCGTGCGGCCACCACCGCGGCAGCCTCTTCGTAACTGAGCAGGGGCGCGCTCATGGATTGGATTGTACAGGCGGTGAGAGATGCGCCTCGCCGCGACCAAGGCCGGCTTGGGTTCGTGCCAAGGAGAGATGTGCGGGTCTGGAGACCCGCACCACAGCCGGTCTGGAGACCGGCGCGGCACTTTGCGGCTCGCGCAGCGTTCATTGCAGCTGTATTGCGACGTGGCGAGTCGGGCTGGTCAGGGCTTTTTCGGCCGCTTGTAGAAGGGCGCGGGCACCTGTTTGGCGCGCACCTTGTTGCCGCGAACGTCGACCAGCAGCTCTTCGCCCGAGGCGGCCACCGCGGCCGGAACCAGCGCGAAGGCGATGTTGGTCTTGAGGAAGGGCGCGGGCGAGCCGGACGTAATGCGCCCAATCTCTTCACCAGAAAGTGAGAGTACGGAGTACCCGTCGCGGGCGATGCCGCGCTCGACCATCTCCAGCGCCACCACCTTGCGCGCCGGTCCGCCGGCGGCCTTCACGGCGAGCAGCGCCTCGCGGCCGAGGAACTCGCCCTTGTCGAGCTTGAGCCAGCGATCGACGAAAGACTCCAGCACGTTGATCGAGTCGGAGATTTCGTGGCCGTAGAGCGGCATTCCGGCCTCCAGCCGCAGGGTGTTCCGCGCGCCCAGCCCGCAGGGCCGGATGCCGAACTCCTGCCCGGCCTCCAGCAGCGCCTCCCACACCTTCACCGTCGTCGCCTCGTCTGCCGGAATGTAGACCTCGAAGCCGTCCTCGCCCGAGTAGCCGGTGCGGGCAATCATCGTGTTCTCGACGCCTGCCACCGTGCCCCAGGTGAACCAGTAGTTCCGGATTGCCGCGAGGTCGGTCTTGGTCAGCTTCTGCAGCGTCTCCTGCGCCCGCGGCCCCTGCACGGCAAGCTGCGAGTAGTAGGCCGAGTAGTCGCTCAGGTGGATGCCGGGCCGCGCGCCCACCTGCGAGCGAATCCAGGCATAGTCCTTGTCCTTGGTGCCGGCGTTCACGACCAGCAGGTAGTCGTTCTCGCTCAGCCGGTGCACCAGGATGTCGTCGACAAAGGTTCCCTCGGGCGTCAGCAGCGCCGAGTAGTGCGCCTGCCCGTCCTTGAGCCGCGAGGCGTCGTTCATGGTGATGTGCTGCACGGCATCCAGCGCGCCCGGCCCGCGGAACTGGATCTCGCCCATGTGGCTCACGTCGAAGAGGCCCACGCCGGTGCGCACGGCCAGGTGCTCGGCAATCAGTCCGCCTCCGGGGCCCGGGTACTCGACCGGCATATCCCAGCCGCCGAAGTCCACCATTCGGGCCTTCAGCGCGCGATGTGTGGCGTTCAGAGCGGTCTTCTTCAGCGGTGTTGCGGCGGCTTCGGTCATCCTCGGTCTCCCTGCGCAGTGCGCGTCCCTGTCCACGATAGTTCTCTCCCGCCGCCGGGTCAAACCCCGGGGCCGTCCGGTTAGGATGAGAGAAACTCGTGTTGCGGAGGAAAGAATGAACCAGATGCGCGGCGTCATCCTGATTCTTTTAGCGGGGGTGGCCTTCTGGGAGGGTTTTACGCATCATGCGGGTCAGCGCGCCTGGCTGGCCTACGGATTGGGCGCGGCCGCGCTGCTGATCGGGATCTGGCGCCTGACCGGCAAGCCGCCCAGGCCCCTGGCCTGAACCTCCTTCGTAACCCCGCGCGCCCTTTGCCCGGGATATAATCGCGCCCATATCTCTTTATGGACGGCAGCCTGCTCATCGCGCTGATCCTCCTCGCCATCGTCGGTGCGCCGGTGGCGATTCTTGTCTTGTTGGCGAGAGCCAGAGGCGACGTCCGGGAATTGCACGAGCAGGTGGCCAATCTCAACGATCGCCTGCGCGATCTGGAGTGGAAGGCCAACCGGCCGAGCGCCGCCGCGCCGCAGAACCAGCCGCTCCCAGCCGAGCCGCCGCCTGTCCAGCAACCAGCCCAGGC
>JBAVMZ010000014.1:0-1554 GCA_049690595.1 Occallatibacter sp.
GTTCGCGGTCAGTTGGCTCTTCGCAGCCTGGTTGGGCCGCGTCGGCGATCGTGCCGTAAGGCTCATGCTGGAGACTGCCTTCTGGAAGCTGAACGCCGACGGGATAGCCACCCACATCAGGCGGTTGTTCCGCAGGGACGAGATGCTGGGTTACGCGGCAAAGACGATCATGACTGAGTTGGAAGCGGCATCCGTCCGCGTGTTTCTGCTTGAAAAAGGCCGCTTCGAGCTGGCCGCTTCCCTGCCCTCGCCCCCGCCGAAACCGGAGTCCTTCGAGCAGCAGGGCGTTTTCGCGCAAGCGTTTTGTCCTTCTGAACGCCAGCCGTTTCTTGAGATTGTGAATCCGGCGACGGGGTTGCCTGGCAATTGGCCGCGCCCCTTGGGTCATGTGGACCCGCAAGACTTGCAGGCGGAACAGCGCAAGCTGGAATCGCTCGAAGCCGAGGCGGGCGTCGGGTTCTGGCGCGAATCGAAGCTCGCCGGCTTCTTCCTGATCGGCGGACGGTTCTCGAACAGCCCCTTCAGCCCCGCCCAGCGACTCTTCACGGCTGAAGTCGCCTCCGAGGTAAGCCGGATGCTGGACGTGCTGGACGCGGCGGAAAAGATGGCCCGGGAACGGGCCGAGACTGAACGCGCGAAGGCCGACCGTGAGATGGCCACCTCGGTGCGCAGGCTGATGGCGCCGCCCGACATGGCGGCGGTGCCGGGCCTGGAGTACGGCGTGTCGGTGGAAACCCTGACAGGCTGCCGCGCGGGTTTCTGCGACGCCGTCGTGCTGCCTGGCTCGGCGCTGGGAATCGTGATGGCGGAGACCTCGACGGGCGGATTGCAGGTCGCGGTGGAGATGGTCCGGCTTCAGACCTTGCTGCGCAGCCGGTTCTACGTCTACGGCGAGGATCTGCGGGAGATGTTGGACTCGGTGGAGCGGGCGCTGCTGGCAACCGAGGGCGCCCGACAGCCCATACGGCTTCTGCTGGGCCGTTACGACGCGATCGACCGCCGCCTCGTTTACGTGAATGCCGGCTATCTGCCGCCCATCTTGCTAAAGAACAGGAGCGATGGATCGGAGACACGGCGCTTGGCGGCAACGGGCCGGCCGCTTACCGGAGAAGGGCCCGCGGACTGGAAGGTGCAGGAGATCGAACTGCGGCGCAGGGACCTGTTCCTGGCGATCAGCCCCGGGCTGCTGCGCCCGCCCGATGCGCTGGAAAAATGGGGCGAGAACCGGCTGTTGGAGACGATGCTCGATCTCGAAAAGCAACCCGCGCCGGCGATTGCGCACCGCCTGGTGCGCGAGGCGGCCGGTCACGAGGACGACAATCAGGCGACGAGTGAAAAAAGCGTGATAGTCCTGCGGCCCAGCGACGCAGCGGGGCGGCCACTGGCGGTGACGGCCGACGATGATCCCGGAAGCGCAGGCCGATAAGACCGGATGGGCGGATATGAGCGCCGCTGCGCGCTATTTGCGGCGTGAGTAGTGGGCGTTGACGGTCGAGTAGACGCCGCCGCGGGGCAGGAATTCTCCGCTGACCGTCATCTCGCGCGGCTTGCAGG
>JBAVMZ010000015.1:0-39245 GCA_049690595.1 Occallatibacter sp.
GCGCCGGCTGGCCCGCCTGTACCGCTGCCGCCGGGGACGCTTGCGCCGGCGCCGCGGCAGGCTCCTGCGGCTCCTGCGCGAGTATTGCGCCTCCCGCTCCCAGCCACCATCCAGCGGCCAGCGCAACCGCCATCGCTCCCTGCAAACAACGCATCGATCTCTCCTGTTCCTGCTCAGTCCCCCGCCGGCGTCTCCAACCCGCGATGAATGAACCTCGGGTGCCCCACCCTCGCCGCGCTCTTGTTTTTGCGGCTAGGGTGGGCTGGCACAAGCCCCGGCTGACCCTGTCTTTATTCAGATAGACTAGCCCCACCCGCTCCCGGATAGCACTCATCCTTGCCTGCCCACGGATTAAAATAAGACGTCTCCGCGCTCAATCCGGCTGCGATGCATGGAAATAGGCATCCTCCGGCAGAGCCGGCGGCCTTGTGATTGGTGGCCCCTCCAAAGGCCCCCCGTCGGAGCGCTCCATGCCGGCAGAAGCCAGCCGCCGCAGGCAGAAGCAACTCGCCCCGCGCCGTAGGCGCAGTGTTTGTTAGCCCCGCGCTTCAGCGTGGGGTGGGCGTGACCAACAATGTGTCCGGAGTCCCGTAGGGACTTCCGCTTCAGCGTCGAATGTGTCCCTCTCGCGCATTTGCGAAAGGAATGGAAAACTCAAAACCGGGGACGGCTCCCGCAAATGTCAGACACCGGCCGCCTCTCCCCGGCAAAGCCCGGGGGCTCCCCTTCCCAAATGACCGACGGCGCCCAAAACCCGCTCCCCCCTTCCGCGCCATCGCCCGCCGCGACGGCCAGCTCCCGCTTCGCCAGCGTCTACCGCGTCCTCCAGCAAGCCATCGATGCCCGCGCCTTCCCCGGCTGCGCCTTCGGCCTTCTGGCCGGTTCGGAAATCCTGCTCCAAGACGCCCTCGGCCGCTTCACTCCCGAGCCCGCCGCGCCTTTTGTGCAACCGCAAACCCTCTTCGACATCGCCAGCGTCACCAAAGTCGCCGCCACCACCGCCGCAGCCATGCTCCTCCACCAGCGCGGCATCCTCCACCTTGACTCTCCTCTCGGCGAACTTCTTCCCGGTTTCGTCGCCGGCCGCCCCGCCGCCAGCCCCGCCCACCGCGTCACCCTCCGCCACCTGCTCGCCCACAACTCCGGCCTGCCCGGCTATGTCGAGTTCTTCTGCGCCGCCGCCACCCCGGAGGCCCTCCTGCGCGCCTGCCTGCAATTACCCCTCCAGGCCGAGCCCGGCACGCGCGCCGAGTACTCCGATCCCGGCTTCATCCTCCTTGGCAAAGCCATCGAGATCCTCGCCCGCCAACCCCTCGATGCCTTCACCGAGCGCGAGATCTTCGCCCCGCTCCAGATGACCGCCACCTGCTACTCGCCCCCGCCCGCCGCCCGCGCCGCCATCCCCCCCACCGAGCAGGACGCCTGGTTCCGCCACCGCCGCATCCAGGGCGAGGTCCAGGACGAGAACGCCTCGGTCCTCGGCGGCGTCAGCGGCCACGCCGGCCTCTTCTCCAACGTCCCCGATCTCCTTCGTTTCTCCGCGGAAATCCTCCGCGCCGCCGCCGGCGAAGCCCGCCTCTTCACCCCCGGGACCATTTCGCTCTTCGCCCAGACCCAGCCTCCCTCGGGGAGTTCCCGCGCGCTCGGTTGGGATACGCCGTCCCCGGAGTCCTCCTCCGCCGGCCACCACTTCTCTCCGCGCTCCATCGGTCACCTCGGATACAGCGGCTGCTCGCTCTGGATCGACCTCGACGCCCGCCTCGCGGCCGTCCTGCTCTCCAACCGCACCTGGCCCGACCGCTCCTCGCAGTCGATCCGATCCGTCCGTCCGGCCTTTCACGATGCGATTCGCGAATTCCTGTAAAGTCCCACCGATGGAGACGTTACCAAGGCCCCGATCACGGAGATTTCCGCTCCCTCTTGCCAGGTTTCCGGATACAATCTAAAGCTAGGGACACACGCGATGCTGACAGGTTCAACCACGCAGAACCCCACCGGCGCCCAGGCCAACCACAAAAAAGACGCGGCCTCGCTCCTGCAGGAGCTGACGACCGAACGTCCCAACGAGGCCTCCCAGGGCTTCGATACGAAATCCGCGGTCGAAATCGCCCGCATCATCAATCACGAGGACGGCAAAGTCGCCGCCGCCGTCAAGAAGACTCTCCCGGAGATCGCCCAGGTCATCGACCAGGTCGCGCGCTCCATGCGCGACGGCGGCCGCCTCATCTACATCGGCGCAGGCTCCAGCGGACGCATCGCCGCCCTTGACGCCTCAGAGTGTCCCCCCACTTACTCCAGCGCTCCCGGCCAGGTCCAATACATCATGGCCGGCGGACCCAAGGCTCTCGCCTCCGCCGTTGAGGTCAACGAGGACTCCGAGGAGCTCGGCCAGCGCGACATCGCCCGCCGCCGCCCCACACGCAAGGATGTCGTCATCGGCGTCTCCGCCTCCGGCCGCACCCCTTATGTCGTCGCCGCCGTCGCCTATGCCCGCGCCCGCGGCGCCTTCACCGCCGCCGTCACCTGCAACCACGGCGCTCCCATCTCCGAGGCCGCCGAGATCTCCATCGTCGCCGAGGTCGGCCCCGAGGTCATCTCCGGTTCCACCCGCATGAAGGCCGGAACCGCGCAGAAGATGATCCTCAATATGATCACCACCGGCGCCATGACCCGCATGGGCTATGTGTACGAGAACCTCATGGTCAACGTGCACATGCAGAACTCCAAGCTGGTCGAGCGCGGCATCCGCATCCTGATGAACGCCTGCAACATCGACCGCGCCCGCGCCGTCGAGACCATCAAGAGCGCCGGCCGCAGCGTCCCCGTCGCCCTGGTCATGCTCAAGGCAGGCGTCGACAAGCCCGAAGCCGTCCGCCGCCTCGCCAAATCCGACGGCAACGTCCGGCTGGCGATTGAAGACAATACCGTCGAACTCTAGAGCCCTTGAGGCAAGCCGCCGCGTTGACTCGGCACGGCCTCAGCCGCGCCAAAGTGAGTATCCTCTTTCCGCCGACAGAAGCCACTCGCCACCGGTGGAAGCCACTCGCCCCGCGCCGTAGGCGCAGCGTTGGTTATACCGGTTCCAGAATAGCTGTACCCCGGAAGCGATGGACTCAAGTGGCATTTTCCTCAAGAAAATGCCACCTTGCACCATGCCAACAAGGGCACGGGAATTCTGGAACCGGTCTATAGCGGTTCCAGAATAGCTATACCCCGAAAGCAGTGCTCTCAAGTCGACGCGACCATCAGGGAGCGGCGACCTTGCACAATCTCAGCCAGGGCACACCTATTCTGGAACCGGTCTGGCCCCGCGCTTCCGCGTGGGGTGGACACAGCAAACAACCCGTCCGGAGTCCCGTAGGGACGGCGTTCCCTGCCCCTACCCATCCTCCTGGCTCTTTTGCTGAAGGGAGGAGGGAACAAAAACCGGGGGCGACTCCCGGAAATGCCAAACCGCTCCTGCCACCACGGCAAAGGTTGGAATCGGCCACACCAACTCTCGCTTTCGCTCTGAGAGTGCCGCAAGTCCCATCCGATCGTCCCCTGCCGGGAATTCGACCCTCTCGCCGCACAATGGAATCATGACCGCCGCGTGGAGCGCCCTTCCGATTCAAAAACGTCAGGGATATGCCCGGTCCACCCCCCCCGGGTTCGTACAGAAACTGTATTTGGTCAAGCGTGCTTGTCTTTCGCATCTCGTCCCCGAACGCCCGGCGCCACCTGTATCCCGCGCCAAATCAATGGTTTCCACCAGCATCGCCGGCTCCTCTCTTGCCTATTCCCCACCCCCCCGGTTTTGTACAGAAACTGTATTTAGTCAAGCATGCTTGTCATTTCAGTCTCACCCTCGAACGCCGGCCAATCCACCCGTATCTCACTCTAAATAAATCGTTTCCATATGCAGTTGCGCTTTGCCTCTCCGGCCGAGGCGCCCGGCGGAAACGCCGCCTGTGCGATACTGGAAGGGTGGCGCAAGCCAGCGGGAAGCCGCTGCGCTCGCGCCCTATCCAACTCCGCCCGAGCGTCTCCTCCTTACGGCAGGGTCCACCAGCAGGAAATCGTACGCAATGCTTAGTGTCAGCAATGTCTCCATGCGCTACGGCGCCAAGGTGCTCTTTGAAGATGTCAGCGTCAGCTTCGTCCCCGGCCGCCGCTACGGCCTGACCGGTCCCAACGGCTCGGGCAAATCCACCTTCATGAAGATCCTCACCGGCGAGCTCGACGCGCAGAAGGGCTCGGTCGTGCGTCCGCGCAAGTTCGGCGTCCTGCGCCAGGACCAGTTCGCCTTCGACAACTATCGCGTCATCGACACCGTCATCATGGGCAACCGGCCGCTCTGGGCCGCGCTCGAAGAGCGCGACCGCATCTACGAGAAGCCCGAGATGACCGACGAAGACGGCATGAGGCTGGGCGAGCTCGAAGGCGTCATCGGCGACGAGGACGGCTACACCGCCGAAGCCGACGCCGCCGTCCTGCTCGACGGCCTCGACATCCGCGAAGAGCTCCACGAGCGCAAGATGGGCGAGCTCCAGGGCGGCCAGAAGGTCCGCGTGCTGCTGGCCCAGGCTCTCTTCGGCAAGCCCCAGGCCCTGCTCCTCGACGAGCCCACCAACTACCTCGATCTCGAATCCATCCACTGGCTCCAGGACTTCCTCAACAACTACGACGGCACGCTCATCGTCATCTCGCACGACCGCCACTTCCTCAACTCGGTCACCACCCACACCGCCGACATCGACTACGAGACCATCATCGTCTACACCGGCGGCTACGACGAGATGGTGATGGCCAAGACCCAGATCCGCTCCACCCTCGAATCGCAGAACGCGCAGCGCGAAAAGAAGATCGCCCAGTTGAACGAGTTCATCGCCCGCTTTGCCGCCGGCACCCGCTCCTCGCAGGTCACCAGCCGCCGCAAGGAAGTCGAGCGACTGCAGACCAACGAGCTGGCCCGCTCCAACATCCAGCGCCCTTACATCCGCTTCGACCAGGTGCGCCCCTCCGGCAAGCACGTCCTCGAGTTCAAGCACATCACCAAGATCTACGGCGACCACAAGGTCATCGACGGCTTCAGCGCCAACATCCTGCGCGGCGAGAAGATCTGCCTCATGGGCCGCAACGGCGCCGGCAAAACCACCCTGCTCAAGAGCCTGCTCAACAACTATCCCGGCCTCGCCGACAAGGACTTCGATCTCGACAACGGCGCCGTCTTCTGGGGCCACGAGGCGCAGGTCGGCTACTTCCCGCAGGACGTGGGTTCCACCATCGAGCACGGCCTGCCCATCGCAGAGTGGCTGCACCGCTGGGACCCTTCGGCCCACGTCGAAGACATCCGCGGCATCCTCGGCCAGATGCTCTTCCGCGGCGAGGAAGGTTCGAAGCAGACCAAGGCCCTCTCGGGCGGCGAACAGGCCCGCCTCGCCTTCTGCAAGCTGATGCTCACCAAGCCCAACATCCTCATCTTCGACGAGCCCACCAACCACCTCGACCTCGAAGCCATCAACGCCCTCAACATCGCCCTCCAGCGCTACGAAGGCACCGTCTTCCTGGTCACCCACGACCACGACCTCATCGACGAGGTGGCCACCCGGCTATGGGTCTTCCACGAAACCGGCATCGAAGACTTCCAGGGCCCCTACGCCGAGTGGAAGGGCAAGCACAACTAATCGAATCGCCCTCGTTGAGAGTCGCTAGAGCCCGGGCCGGCAGCACAGGATTTGTCCCCTGCAATACGGCCGCCTTCCGGGACGGGGTTCTAGCCGCTGAGGTATGTTCTTTGGCCGCCTCACCTTGGCAGGTGGCCCCGTTCTCAAGCGGGATTCGATCAAGTCGAGGGTGCCCCCGGTCCCTCGCGTTTGGGGACCGGGGAGGGGGAGCCGGGCAGCCGGCAGCGCATCCACTCCGGCAGTTGGGCAGTCACAATCTTCCCGCGGGAGCGGTTCGCGGAACGGGAAATTGGCAGGTGGCCCCGGTCTCAAGCGGGATTCGATCAAGTCGAGGGTGCCCCCGGTCCCTCGCGTTTGGGGACCGGGGAGGGGGAGCCGGGCCGCCGGTAGCGCATCCACTCGGGCGTCGCCAACCTTTCTCCCGGCCTGTCCACTTGGATTCGATCCCTAGGGATCCGTGCACGACCGTCCCGGCGGTTGGTTTGGGCTGAGATGGATCGGTTTCATCCCCGCTCCCCAAGCGAGGGACAGGGGGCGCCCTCATCGTGGTTTGGTGGCGTCATTGAGGCCGGGGCCACCCGCCATTCACCGCATCCGAACCTACTTCTTCACAACCTCCACCCGCCGGTTCTGCGAGCGCCCCAGCGCGGTGTCGTTGCTGGCCACCGGATGGCTCGCCCCGAATCCCTGGGTTGTCAAACGGTTCGCAGCCACCCCGGCGTTGACCAGGTAGGCTTTGACCGAGGCTGCGCGCTTTTCAGAGAGCGTCTGGTTGTGGGCCTCGCCGCCAACATTGTCGGTGTGTCCTTCGATCGCGAAGTTCCACGACGGCTGGGAGCGGGCAGCAGCCACCAGCGCATCCAGCGCAGTTCTGGATTCGTCCTTGAGGTGGTCGGAATCGGTATCGAACAGAATCCCGTAGAGCCGGACGCGGCCTTCGCTCTGGAGCTGCTGCGCGACCTCGTTGCCGGAGCCCGGCTTCCAGTGCGGGCACGTGCCAACCTCCCGGGAGACTCGCGCGCCGCGCCACACTCCGTCGGGGATCCCGCTCTTGTTGCCTTCATACCACCAAAAGCCGGTAAACGACTGCCCATCGTCGGCGAAGGTCAACATGGCCGGGCCGTTCTGACGTGGAGCGCCTTCATCGGCTTCGCTCCAGGTAAACCTGAGCACCCTGCCGTCGAATCCACCGTTTTCGATCAGCCCGGCTCTGTGGGTATAACAGCCGTTCACCGTAGCCCCGGTTTGCCGCATGTGGAAGACTCCGTAACTGGAAGAAAACGCGCCGGAGTTGTCTGGCAGCGCCCGCTTCACCAGCGGCTTTCCATAGGCGTAGACATTCATGATCTCCATGTACTTGTCATCGCCCCAATTGTTCAGCACGGTCAGCCGCAGATACCGCCCCGCGGCGGGCGTCTTCAGCGCGAACCTCTGGTGGTCCTGTGCCAGTGCAAGAGACGGGCTGGCAATCTCCGTGAAGACCCCGTCCTGGCGGTCGGAGATCTCCACCTTCAAATCCTTGGCGCCGGTGCGCCCCTGGTACTCGGATTTGGCGGTATCGAAGGCCAGACTGGCGATCTCGCTCTTCTCCGCCAGCTCGAATACGAAGACCTTGGGCGTCAGATCGCCTTTTCGGGTGGCCCAACCCGTGCCTGGAAGCTCGTCCAGAAGCTCGTCCGGTGACCAGTTGCCGCTGTTGGCGTAGGACGGCGGGGCCTGCACGATGAGCGCGCCGGCGCCCCAGGAGAGCAGGTTGACCGCTTCCGTGCCACCCTGGGCCCGGGCTGCCGGCGTTGTCAAATACAAGAGGATCGAGCATAGGAGCCCGATCCATGCGGAAGTCCTGGCATTTCTCATGGAATCTCCCCCAGGGCGGGTCATCTCGCGCTGAACTGTCCGCAGACCTGTGGGCGACCCGATCCGGACGCGCCTTTCGGGAATGGAATCGCTGCCCGGATGGGAGGCCGCGGACCCGCTTCCGTTCGCGCTTCGCCACGACCTGATTTTTGAATGCCGAATTGTAAACCCTGAAGTGAAGGAATCTCAACTGGATGGGCGCGCGCGTCTGGCGCGGACCTGAGCGTCGCCCCTGCTCCTGACGAGACAACCATCCTGCGCTCCCCTCATCTGCTGGCAGCGAGCGATCTACGTCCCACGGACGAAGACCGGCCCGGGAAGGGTTAGACTGTAGGACGGCTCGTTCGGATCGGGAATGCGAGCATGGAACGATCCGCCAGCTGGCTGCTTCGAGGGCTGTATGGGAATTGTGTGGTTCGATCGACCCGGGTTGAGCGATGCTCGCCAACTGATAGAGTCCCAGGGGTTGCGATTCGAGCCTCAATTCGACGATCTGGTTGGCCTCTTCGAGATGGGCCAGTTGGTGGCCTGCGGCGCGCGGAGCGGGTACGTCCTCAAGATGCTGGCCATCGCACCCTCGCATCAGGGCACGGACGCCCTGGGCACTCTCGTGACCGAGTTGATTCTTTCGGCCCTCTCCGCGGGACACGACACAGTGTTTGTCTTCACCCAGCCCCGGAACGCGGGCAGCTTCGAGGCGCTGAACTTCCGTCTGCTGGTCACGCACGGCGACGTTGCCCTGCTGGAGCATGGGCCGGGTCTGAAGAACTACCTGGCCAGCCATGCCTCCGTGGTCACCGAGGGCCGGAACGGCGCGGCGGTCGTCAACGGCAATCCCTTTACCCTCGGCCATCTTTACCTGGTGGAACAGGCGGCCCGGCAAGTGGACCGGCTTTACCTCTTTGTGGTGCGCGAGGACAGGTCGGTATTCCCTTTCGACGTCAGATTCCGCCTGGCGGAGGAGGCGACGGGGCATCTTCCGAACGTGACCGTTCTGGACACCTCCCGCTACGCGGTGAGCGCCGGGACCTTTCCCAACTACTTCCTGAAGCGTCTCGACGAGGCCGCGCCGGCGCAGATGCGGATCGATGTGCGCCTTTTTGCCGAGCGCATCGCCCCCAGCTTCCATGTGGCCAGCCGGTTTGCCGGCCAGGAGCCCCTATGCCCGGCCACTGCGGCTTACAACCAGATCATGGCCGAGGTGCTTCCGGCGCATGGCATTCAGTTTGTGGAGCTGCCGCGCATCCAGGCCGGGGGCTTGCCGATCTGCGCAACCCGCGTGCGCCAGGCCTTTGCCGCCAGCGACTTCGACACGCTCGGGGAGCTGGTTCCACCGGCCACGCTCAGGTTCTTACAGTCGCCGCCCGCCCATGCCATTGCCGAGCGGCTCCGCACCCAGAGAGAGGAAGCCTAGCCCATGCAAATCAAGTGCAAAGCCAGCGCAGGGACGATGCAATCCAGCGACCTGATGGTCGTCGTGGAGCCCAGCGACACCCTGCAGGTCGAAATCGAATCCACGGTGAAGAAGCAATACGAACACCTGATTCGCGCCCGCATCTCTTCGGTCCTGGAAGAACTCGGAGTCGACGCGGGCCGCATCCAGGTCTCGGATCGCGGCGCGCTCGATTACGCCATCGCCGCCAGGATCGAAACCGCGGTCCGCAGAGCGGCAGGAGAGTGATTATGGAAAAACTCTGGTACCGGGAATGCACCACCGGACGGCGATTCATCATCAAGATCAACCCGGGCGCCCGGATCGTCGAGGCCCTGCTGGATTTTGCGCGCGCCAGGGAGCTTCCGTTCGCCTCGCTGGTTTCGGCCATCGGCTCGGTGCGCGACGTGGAATTCACAGGCATCCAGGCGGGCGCCCACCTGCCCATGACCGACGCCCGGATCAAGACCAACCGGCTGGAGGGACCGCTTGAATTGATGGCTCTGGAAGGCAACATCGCTCCCGACGCCAACAAGCAGCTCGCTGGGCTGTTCCATATCCTCGGGTCCAAATCGAACGGCGAGGTGGTGGGCGGACATCTGGTGGAAGCGGAAGTCTTCGCCACCTGCGAAATCGTACTGGCCGAGTATCTTGTCCAGGGCATCGAGCATTACCACTCCTCGTCTACCGGAGTGGACACCCTTTACATCGAGGAACAGTGGTGATTCTCCCATGAACGTAAAAACGCAATTGCGTCGATCGCTGCTTTATGTGCCGGGAAACATGCCGGGCATGCTGCAAAATATCCCGGTCTTCGAGGCCGACGGCGTCCTGATCGACCTGGAAGATGCCGTTCCGCTGGCGGAGAAGGATGGCGCGCGGCTGCTGGTACGGAACTTCCTGCGCTTCTACCAGGACCGGAACAAAGAGATGTTCGTGCGCATCAACGGGCTCGACACGCCCTTTGCCGCGGACGACCTGCGGGAGGTTCTGCCCGCGCTCCCCGATGGCATTCGACTGCCCAAGGCCGACGATCCCGAATTGGTCGAGCGGCTGGATACGATGCTCACCGAGCAGGAAGAGAAGCTGGGCCTCGACATCGGCCACTTCAAGATTATTCCCTCCATCGAAAACGCCGAGGGTGTGCTCAATTGCGTGCGGACGGCGCGGGCTTCTTCGCGCATCGTGGCGCTGGCCTTTGGCGCGGAGGACTACACCGCGTCGATGGAGATACATCGCACGAAGACCGGCGAAGAACTGCTCATGGCCCGCACCAGGGTGGTTTGGGCCGCCAAGGCCGCCGGGGTGCAGGCCATCGACACCATCTTCTCGGATGTGAACGATATGGAGGGCTTGCGCGCGGAGACGGTGCGAGTGAAGACTCTGGGCTTCACCGGCAAGTCGCTGATCAATCCCCGGCAGACCGAGGTCGTCCACGACGTCTTCCGTCCCACCGCGGATGAAATCCGCAACGCTCTCGAAGTGATGGAGGCCATCAAACGGGCGCGGGAGATGGGTACGGGCGTCATCTCCATGAAAGGCAAGATGGTCGATGCCCCGGTGGTCGCGCGCGCGGTCAGGACACTGCGCGAAGGGATGGCTTTCGGCATGGTGGAATACGACCTATCGGATGAGGTGATCCATGGCAAGAAATAGTCTTGGCCGGGAGATTCCGGCTACCTGGCGTGGGCATGCGCTTGCCCCCTATCTCGACCCATGGAGCCGCCAGCCCGGAATGCTCCGGGCCACTCGCCCCCTGGTGCGCTGCCACCCCGGCGAAAGCAAGCTGTTGCCCTCGCTCCGCGCCGCCATCGAGAGGTCCGGGCTGCGAGACGGCATGAACATCTCAACCCACCATGCCCTGCGCAACGGCGATCTGCTGCTGAACCTGTTGGTCAAGGAATTGGATGCCATGGGCCTGCGCGATATCGGCATCGCCTCCAGTTCCGTCCATGCGGTGAATGCGGAGATCATTCCCTTCATCCGCAAAGGTGTCATCACCCGGATCGAGACCGGAGTGAACGGCCTGATTGGCGAGTTGGTCAGCAAGGGCGAACTGGACTGCCCCATCGTGGTGCGCAGTCACGGGGGACGGGCGCGCTCCCTGGCCACGGGCGAGGTCGAGGTCGATGCCGCCTTCCTCGCGGCGCCCTGTTGCGATGTCACCGGAAACCTGAACGGGGTCTATGGGCCTTCAGCCTGCGGTTCCCTCGGCTATGCCCATACCGACGCCCGCTATGCCAAGAAGGTCATCGCGGTCACCGACAACCTGGTTCGATTCCCCGCCTCGCCGATCAGCATCTCCCAGAGCGAGGTCGATTACGTGGTCCAGATCGAATCCCTCGGGGATCCGGGCAAGATCGTCTCGACGACCACCCGTCTGGCCCGCGACCCGGCGGCGCTGCTCATCGCGAAATACGCATCCGAGGTGATCGAGGCCTCGGGACTGCTCAAGGATGGCTTCTCCTTCCAAACCGGCTCCGGCGGCACTTCGCTTGCGGTGGCCGATCTGGTTCACCGCAAGATGGCCGCGGGGAAGATCAAGGGCAGCTTCGGTTGCGGAGGCATCACCGGCTATTTCGTCGAGATGCTGGAACAGGGCTACTTCGAAACGCTCCTGGATGTTCAGTGCTTCGACTTGAAGGCCGTGGAGTCGCTGCGCCGCAACCCAGGGCACCGCGAGATCAGCGCCAGTCTCTACGCCAATCCCTTCAACCGGGGAGAAGTGGTCAACATGCTCGACTGCGTGATTCTGGGCGCCACGGAAGTGGACGTGGACTTCAACGTGAACGTGAACACCGAGTCCAGCGGCTACCTGCTGCACAACACAGGAGGCCATTCCGACACGGCGGCGGGCGCAAAACTGGCCATCGTTGTGGCGCCCTCCATGCGCGGAAGGCTCCCCATCGTCCGGGAAGAGGTAACCACCGTCACGACGCCTGGAGAGACCGTGGATGTCATCGTCACGGAACGCGGCATCTGCGTGGCCGACAAGCATGAAGACCTCAAGAAGGAATTGCTGCGCCGCAAGCTGCCGCTCAAGGACATTCGCCAGTTTCGCAGGGAGATCACCCAGATGACCGGCGAACCGAGACCGGTCGAGTTCGAGGACAAGGTGGTGGCCCTGATCGAATACCGCGACGGTTCCATCATCGATGTGGTCCGAAAGGTCCGCGAATGACCTGGAGGCTGGACTTCCTCGAGGCACGGGACCGTCGTCAGCAGGAACTGAACCGCACGCTGGAGCAGGATCTTCCGGAAGACGCCGCCTCGGTGCTGCTGATCGGCGCCAATATTCCCGGTCCCGGCAAGCTTCGCCCTGGCGTTTCCGGCCTTCTGCGCTCGGCGCTGGACTCTCTGCGGCGGAACGCCGCGCTGAACCTGCTCCACTCAGGAACGGACCTCCTCGGTCCCTTCCACATCGCTTCATCCCGGCAGCCGCCCCGTGCCGTCAAGAGAGCCGCCGTCGCCATCGAGACCGCAAACCCCTCCGCGCGCCTTCTGGATGTCGATGTGTACCGTCCCGACGGTTCCGCCTTCGACCGCGCCGCCGCCGGCCTTCCTCCCCGAAGCTGCCTGGTCTGCGCGGAACCCGCGCGCGAGTGCATCCTGCTGCGCCGTCACTCCGATGCCGAGCTCCTTGAGCAGGTCGATACGCTTCTGCGGCCGTTCGCATCGCTCCCCCAACGCATTCCCCCGGAGGCTCTCGCGGTCAACCTGCGGCTGGGAGCCCTGCGCGAATTGGACCTGACCCCCAAACCCGGGCTGGTTGACCGCCGCGACAACGGCTCCCACCCGGATCTGTCTTACCGGGAGATGCGCGCCTCCGCCGAACTGCTGCCGCTCTACTTCGGAAGGCTCCTCGAGTGCCACCGGGAACGGCGCCCGCTGGCGGACTTCGTGCAGGCGGGGATCGATGCCGGGGAGCGGATGGTCCGGGAGATCCGATCCAATGCCCACAAGGGCTATATCTTCCTGTCGGGTCTGGTGCTCATGGCGGCATGTGCATGCGACGGGCAAACCGGGCTTCTGCGTCCGGCAATCGCGAAGATCGCCCGCGAGTTCTTCGCCGGCATGGAGCCCCAGGGGTCTCATGGTGCGGACATCCGGGGCCGCCATGGGCTGGGCGGCATCCGGGCGGAAGCCGAGCAGGGTCTGCCCGCCGTCTTCGAAGTTGGATGGCCCAGGTATCGTGAAGCCCTGGAGGCGGGATGGAGCCAGGAGCACGCCAGCTTCTATCTCATGGCGGTGCTGATGCGGCAGGTGGAGGACACGACGGCCATTCACCGCTGCGGGCTCGAAGGCCTGTCGCGCCTGCGCCAGGATGGCGCCCGCCTGCAAAGGCTGCTGGAAAAACAGCAGGAGCCGGAGCCGATGCTGGCCGCTCTCAACCTGGATTACCGAAGGCTGGGCCTGACCATGGGCGGCGTGGCGGATTGCATGGCTCTGACGTTTGCCCTGCAGGAATCCGCCGATTGAACTGGTTCCAGAATAGCTGTACCCCGGAAGCAACGCCCTCAACTGGCATTTTCCCTTAAGAAAATGCCACCTTGCACGATGCAGCAAGGGCACGTAAATTCTGGAACCGGTCTAGGGCCAGTGCCTGGCCGCCTTTGCCGAGGGCCGGCGATTTGGCGAAAACCGGGAAACCCAACAGGCGACATGGGCGTTCGCCGCTACGGAACCGGCCGGCAAAAAAGAGAGGAAATCCACAGGCCAGGCGAAGCGGAAAACCAGCCAACTCGCTGTGTTAGAATCCCTTGAAAATGTCCGACACCTGCGATTCGGCCTTTAGTTGAGTGGACGTTCGACCGGCCACCGGTCGGAGTCTCAGGATCTGAAGCAGCCGAAGCAAGAAAAAGTCAGACGATCTGTCGAAGGGGGCTCACGGTGAAATACTCGATGGTAGGCACGAAGTGTCCGGGACTGATGAGATGGTCAGCCGGAACAACGCTCCACAAGTTACTGCTTCTTTTGGTTGTCGGCGTTCTGGCGCAGATGATTTCGCCGGCCATTTATGGCCAGGCTATTGGAAGTTTCTCAGGCAATGTTCTCGATAAATCCGGATCGGCGATTCCCGGAGCTGTCGTCACCGCAACATCTCAAGGAACCGGCCTGACTCGAGACGGAAAGACAGACAGCGTCGGACACTATCTGATTCCTCTGCTCCCTGTCGGGACCTACACCGTGCGCGTCGATGCGGCGGGCTTTCAAAGCGCTATGTCCAAAGATCTGAAACTGCAGATCGACGAAGCCCGGGAACTCGATTTTTCGCTCGTACCCGCCACTGTCGTCACCACGGTAGCGGTAACCGGGGACGCCGTAGCCGTGGAGACAGCCAATCCATCGCTGGGCCAGGTCATCACCTCGCAGGAGGTATCGCAGCTCCCCTTGAATGGCCGCGATTTCGTTCAGCTCGCCACGCTCACCGCCGGCGCCACGGCAGAGACCAACCCCAACAGCTTCTTCACCTCCGGCACGGACAGCGAGGTGGCGACACGCGGTTCGTTCTCGTTGTCGGTCGGCGGCTCGCGCCCGAACAGCACGGACTGGCTGCTGGATGGAGCCGACAATAACGAACTGACCGCAGGTGGCATCGGCGTCTTTTCTTCGATCGACGACATTCAGGAATTCAAGGTTCTCACCTACACCTACTCGGCCGAATACGGCACGCGCGCGGGACCGACCGTGCTGGTCACCACCAAATCCGGGTCCAACGACTTTCACGGCTCTCTCTTCGAATTCGTGCGCAACACCAATCTCGATGCCAAGAGCTATTTTGCCCAGAAGGCGGAGAAGTTCAACCTGAACCAGTTTGGCGGATCGGTGGGCGGACCGATCAAGAAGAATAAAACCTTCTTCTTCGTCGATGGCGAGCAAAAGTATCAGCGCCACGGCATCGCTTATGAGGGCTTGGTGCCATCGCTGGCCATGCGCGGCGGGGATTTCTCGGCCGATCCGTTTGGCAATGCTCTCTCCGGGCTGCAAATCGTGAACCCGAACATGATCGGCGCGTCCACGGATCCGAAGGCTTTTCCAAATGTCTACTTCCAGTGCGACGGATCGGGCAATCCTCTGCCTGCCAATGCCGATGGAAGCCAGGCCCAGGGAACGCCGTGCAACAAGATCCCATCCAATCTGATCAACAACATCGGCCAGGCGATGATGAACATCTACCCAAAGCCGAACATCAACGCCGGCAACGCCAATGCCAGCTACAACTACATCAATCAGCCCGTGCGCAGCCTGGACGAAACGAAGTTCGATGCTCGCCTGGACCACACCATTTCCAACAACGACAATCTCTTTGGCCGCTTCAGCTACGACCAGGCATTCTCCTTTGTGCCCGGCGGCGGTCCCGGACTTGCCGAGTCCAACGCCTTCGGCAGCAATGAGCGCATTATCAACCACGCGCGCAACTTCGCCATCGGCGAGACCCATGTGTTCTCCGCCACGTTCGTCAACCAGGCGACTGTTGGCTACAACCGCATCTTTGACTACATCGCCTCGCAGGGATCGGGAACCTGCGCTTCGGCTACCCTCGTGCCCGGCGGCATTCCCAACGCCAACCTCGGATGCCCCACCGGCTCCTCCAAGTGCGCACCCGGGTCCTATAGCTGCGGATTGGTTTCGACCATTGTCTCAGGCGGCTATTGGGCCATCGGCGATCGCGGCTACTCTCCGTTCCAGGGCGGAACGAACATTTACTCTTTCAAGGATTCGCTCGACATCATCCGCCACAAGCATGAAATCAAGGTGGGATTCGACTTCCGCGCCAATCAGATGAATGTGGGCACCGAGGCTTTCCAGGACGGCTTCTGGATCATCGGCAACGGCGGAAACTTCACCGGCCTCAACGGCGCGAACATTGGGGGCAACCCCGAGGCCGATTTCCTGCTCGGCCTCACCGGCCTGGCCATCCACGACCAGACGTACGACGGCGCCGTCTCCGGGCGCCGCTGGAAGATCTACCGGCCCTTCGCGGAGGATCAATGGAGGATCACGCCGTCTCTTACCCTCGATCTTGGCGTGGCCTACGGGATGACGACTCCGATCAGCGAGACGCACGGGCGCCTGGCCAACTACGTTCCCGCAACCGGGCAGCTTCTGATTGCCAACAGGAACGGGGTGAGCAAGTCGGCGGGCGTCAAGATGGATTGGACGACGATCGAGCCGCGCGTTGGCGCCACGTGGAAGGTCCTTGGCAGCGAGAAGACCGTGCTTCGCGCCGGTTTCGCTCTCTACCACGACTCCGGCTGGAGCCAGGGTGCGCAGGGTCTGTGGCAGAATCCGCCGTTCCTGGGCGAGTCCGACGCCTTCGCCTCCGCCGGCTGCGCCTTTGCAACCTCCTACTGCGCCACCAACCTCGGACAGACGCCTTCGGGCATCAGTCTCTCCAGCGGCTTCCAGGCTATTCCCACGCCGCCCACCGCAGCCAACTTTACCGGCACTTTCTTTACCGAGCCCACCGATCTCAAGCTGGGCCGGGTCAAGCAATTCAACGTCAACATCGAGCGCCAGCTGGTCGGCAATCTCGTACTCACCGGCGGTTATGCCGGCTCACGCGGCACGCACATCCTGGTGGGCGGCAACGATCTCAACACTGGAAGCCCGTCGGCTTGCGGAACAGTTGCTTCCTACACCATCGGCTGCCTTCCCGGCGGCAAGCCTTACGTGCCCCCCTATAACACCTACAACACCATCTCGCTCTTCGGCGATGTGGGCAAGACCAACTACGACTCGATGCAACTCAAGGCAGAGACCAAGACACCGAAGTACGGTCTCTACGCTCTGGTTGCCTACACCTACTCCAAAACCTACGACAACGGGCTCTCCGACGGCCTGGGTTCCGAGCTGAGCGCTCCCTACTTTCCGCTGCCCAACTGGCAGAATCTGGATTGGGCGCTGTCGCAGATCAATCTCGATAACAGCTTTACCGCCAGTGTGATTTACGATCTGCCCTTCGGTCACGGCAAGCAGTTCGGCAGCAGTTGGAACTCGCTGACCGACACCATCCTCGGCAACTTCCAGGTGACGGTGATCGAGAGAGTCTCTTCCGGATTCCCCGTCCCCCTGATCGACAGCAACAACCAGGCTGGCAACTTCTTCCAGAACGGCGGCAACGGCAACAACTGGAACCGGCCCGACCGCGTCGCAGGTTGCGACGTCCAACACGGGGACCACGGCATCGGCAAGTGGCAATGGTTCAACGCTTCCTGCTTCCCTGCGCCCGCCGTCGGCGAGTTGGGCAATGCCGGGCGCGTCCCGGTCATCGGGCCCGATTTCGTCAACACGGACTTCTCCCTGATCAAACAGATCGCGCTGCCTCGCAAAGAGATGGGGTTGAACTTCCGTGCCGAGTTCTTCAACCTCTTCAATCACGCGCAGTTCGGCTTGCCGGTGAACGATGTGAGCGCTTCGGGATTCGGCTCGGTGAATTCCACTGTAAACAACCCTCGCCTCATACAACTGGCGCTCAAGCTGACTTTCTGAGACCGCACGACGCGGGATCAGCGGCCTGGTTGCCGCCGGTCCCGCAAAGACAATCCGAGGTCCGGCCAGTGGCGGCCGGCAAAAATTGCGGCCGAAGGAGGTTCATCCTTCGGCCGCAGTCGATTGCGTCAGATTGTCCGGGGCGCCGTATCGGCAGCCCGTCGTGCCAGTGGTGAGATTCGTTGCAGCCTCATTAAAAGCAGACCACCGCCAGATTCTGGTTTCACTCACAACGACGAATTCCAGGGATTACGGACGAAGCTCCTTGCCGTGGAGGAGCCGTGTTGTGAGTGGGACACCAGCTGCATGGCCACGGTGAAATTGTATGCGCGGGTACGCCGGGCAGTTCTGCTTGAGGGCAGGAACAAGCGGGCGGCAGCCGGAGAGCGAGGGCTGGCGCAAATGCCATCCGCGAAGTGCCCACGGCGCACTCGCTGGCGTGTGCGCCAGCAGTATAATTCGTTGAATCCACCGAGTGACATTCGAAGATGTCTGGAGGCTGAAGATGGGCTCTCTGGAGCAGAGGACCGCAAGGCGTGTGCGGCTTGTGGCCGCGCTGAATCACAAGCAGCCGGACCGTATCCCAATCGACTTTGGCGGCTGCGCGGTCACCGGCGTGCACGCCAGTTGCGTGGCGGCCTTGCGCGACTACTACGGGCTGGAGGAGCGCCCCGTGCGCATTCATGAGCCATTCCAGATGCTGGGCATGCTGGATGAGGATTTGATGGATGCGATGAGACTGGATGTGGCCGGCGTCTTCGCGCGCAACACCATGTTCGGTTTTGCCGCGGAAAATTGGAAATGCTGGCAGTTCAACGGGCTAGAAGTGTTGGTGCCGGGGAACTTCAACACCACGGTGGATGCCAACGGCGATACGTTGATCTATCCCGAAGGCGACACGACGGTCCCGGCAAGCGGGCGCATGCCGCGCCGGGGCTATTTCTTCGATTGCATTGTCCGCCAGGAGCCCTTCGAGGAAGAGGGACTGAACCCCGAAGACAATCTGGAGGAGTTTGGCGCAGTGACCGCGGAGGATCTCGACCACCTGGCGCGCTCGACCAAAGAAGCCGGCGCAACGGGGCGCGGCGTGCTTGCCAACTTCGGAGGCACTGCGTTCGGCGATATCGCATTGGTGCCGGCCCCCATGCTGAAACATCCCCGAGGCATACGGGATGTCGCCGAGTGGTATGTCTCGACCAGCAGCCGGCAGGATTATATTCATCGGATTTTTGCGCGGCAATGCGAGATTGCCATCGGCAACCTGGAGCGCGTCCATGCCGCGGTGGGCGACAGGGTCGATGCCGTGTTTGTGTGCGGCACGGATTTTGGCACGCAGACTTCCTCATTCTGTGCGGTGAAGACCTTCCGCGAGCTGTACCTCCCTTACTACAAGCAGATCAACGACTGGATCCATGCGCACACCGCGTGGAAGAGCTTCAAGCACTCCTGCGGCGCGGTGTACAAGTTTCTGCCTTCTTTCATTGAGGCTGGATTCGACATACTCAACCCGGTGCAGTGCTCGGCTACGGGAATGGCGCCGGAGCAGTTGAAAGCCGTCTATGGAGACCGGCTGGTCTTCTGGGGCGGCGGCGTGGATACGCAGAAGGTCCTGCCCTTTGGAACCGCGGCGGAAGTCCGCGAGCAGGTTCTGCGCCGGTGCGAGATATTCGCTCCGGGCGGGGGATTTGTCTTCAACAGCATTCACAATGTGCAGGCGAGAACCCCGGTCGAGAATATCGTGGCCATGATCGACGCGGTGCATGAGTTCAACGGAAGGAACGATTGATCCGGCCGATTCCCGATTCGCGAGTTCTCCTCACGCTGGAAAACCGATGCAGCCGGCGAACTCATCCTGAAAGCTCGGGTCGGCGGCAAGGCTGACGTGCTCGATCGGGGCCAGCGCGGGCGCATCGGCGGAGAGAAGCAGCATTTTTGCGCCGCGCAGGGCCGTGTTGCCGGCCGAGTGAACGCGCTCCTCGGGCGTCTCGATCAAGCCAATGGCGATGGCGCTTTTGATTTGCAGATAGTTGCCGAATGCACCGGCCAGATGGATGGCCCTCAGATCGTTCGCGCTCGCGCCCAGGCGATGGAGCAGCAGCCGGAATCCCGAGGCTATGGCGGCCTTGGCCAATTGCAATTCACGGATGTCCGCCTGGTTGAGAACCACCGGCTCTTTCACCAGGAATCGCTTGCTGCCATCGGCGATGCGTCCAGAAGGCAGAATCGCGCCGGTCTGAAGCCCCACGGCTACCGCGTCCACCAAGCCGCTGCCGCAGATGCCGCGGGCTTCCAGATTGCCCATCACGGTGGCGCGCAATTGGCCATCGAAGTGAGAGACGTGAGAGATGGCGCCAGAAACCGCGCGCATTCCCATGCGGATCGAGCCCGCCTCAAAGGCTGGTCCCGCGGCAGTGGATGCACAGACAATCCCGTGACGATTGCCGATGGCGATTTCGCCGTTGGTGCCCAGATCCACCAGGGCGACCAGATCGCTCGATCGGGAGATGCCGGTGGCGACAATGCCGGCAAGAATATCCGAGCCGACAAAGCCACCCAGCCAGCGTTCAAAGCGGATGCGGCAGCCGGGGCCGAGCGGCCAACCCAATTCTCGCGGCTCAAAGCACTGCACGCCCGGATTCGGGGATTGGAACGGGACATGAGAGAGCGGCTCGACATCGAGGCCGGCGAACAGATGATGCATCACCGTGTTGCCGACCAGAACCACCTCGAGAATCTCTTCCTCGCGGCCGCCGGCAAGGTTCGCGACCATCCGGCCCAGGGTGCTACGCACCGGACTGGTCAAATCGGCGCCGGAGAGCGCCGCGCGAATTCTGCTCATCACATCGGAACCGAAAGACGCTTGCGGATTGAGACCGGTCTCGACGGCGAGGACAAGGCCCGTGGACCGGTCGACCATTTGCGCGGCAATGGTTGTGGTGCCCAGATCGATGGCGATGCCAAGGCCGGGCTGGCCCGCGGCGGCGATACCGGTGTTGTCGGCGAGCACATCCATGCGCCATTGGCCGCACTCGAGAACGAGCGGCATCGCGGCAACTGCCTGGCAGGCGAGCCGCCAGCCGCAATCGAGTTCTTCGGGCGAAAGGACGGAGCGATCGTGCGGCGTAACGGGAAGAGAGCCTTCGAGCACGCGGATACGGCAACCGCCGCAAACACCTTCTCCTCCGCAGGGAAACTCGACGCCCAACTGGGGAAGCGAAGAGGCCAGCGGGCTGCCCCGCGCCACATCCACATTCACCGAGAGCGGCTCGAGTTGGATGCGCACTCGCTCTTGGCTCATACGGCATCCACGATGGACTCGCCCAGAGTGCCGCGCACCTGGGCTCCCGGCGGCGCCACCAGAAAGTCCGCGGCGGGCCAGTCTCCGTTGACCAGGCGTTCCAGCAGAGTCAGAGAACCCTGGATCTCTTCGAAGGTCCATCCCTGCTTCCCTGCCTCCGCGCGGGCCTGGACGCGGCAGGCTTCGTCGGACGCAACGCCGGTAGAGATATAGGTCAACCCGGAGTAGTGGCGGCGATACGCCTGAAACTCGTCAAAGAGATAACTCCCGTTCTCTTCTCCATATTGGGAAATGAGTTCCTCGCGCGTCCGCCGTGCTCCAAGCGTGCTTTGGGCCGATGCCCCGGCCGGTTCGAGCCATTGGTCCGGCGTCTGAAACTCGATCCAGCCGGGCGACCGATAGTAGACGCCGGGGTGGGCGTCGAAGTAGGCCTGATAGCGGAAGCGGCTTCCCATCAGCAACCCGATGCAGTCGTGGGCGCGGGGAAGCACGAGCGGTGTTGCGCCGGCGCGCAGGCCTTCGGTCCCACGGCCGCAGAGCGCGTAACCCAGAACGATGGCGTCAAAGCCCAAGCCATCCGCCGCATCGATGCGCTCCTGCAAGTGCGGGCGCATGGACGCACCGAGATCGTGCAGGCCCATGGTCACGAACTCCGCATCGATGGAATGAGGCGACCGGGAGATGACATCGTTCATCTCCCGCGTGAGAACCTGACAGATTACGGCTTTGAGGCGCATGGTTTGACTGGCAGTTCTCCGCCGGCTGGAACCTGGAGCAAAGTCGAGAACCTGCTACAGGGCATAGCTGGCTTTGTCGTAGAGGCTACCATATTGCGCCTCCATCTCATCGATGAGAGCGTTCTCGTCCTCGGGAAGGGCGCAGAGCGCCTCGTCGATGCGCACGAGCCACTGTTGCTCCTTGCGAGAGAGATGGAGCCGTTCCTGGGCGAGGCCTTCCTTGAGAATGTCAGCGGCAACGCGTCCCGCGGCCAGCGTCCGGCGATACGGAGTGTCCGCGCCCACGATAGCGGCTGCGATCCGGATGGTAGCCTGCGGCGAGAGCACCGCGGCCTGCGGGCTCAGCCATTCGTCGGACGCGGTCATCCAGTTTCTCATCTGCAGTGCGCCACCGTTGCTGGCAGCCGCGACATTCATCAGCCGGCAGTCGTAGGCAAGCAGTTCCGTGAAGACTTCCGGAGCATTTCCTGAAAGCAGGCGCACATTCTGCACCGATTCATTGCTCCACAGATCGCACATTGCGGCGGAGATATTGCCGAGCGGGCTGAAGTGCGCGCAACTTGCGGACTTCCCTTCCATCGAGATCGGGAAGCCGGTAATGGCCTTCATCACCGGACCTTCGTACGCGCAATCCTTGGATGGGCCTTGGGCGCCCTGCTCGAATGCAGCCAGGCTGCGTACCGCGCTCATGGCCCGCACCACCGCCGCAAGCACCTCCGGCAGCATCTTCTGATGGGCAAGCTGCATGGCGGTGTTGGCAAACCCGCAAGCCGAATCGCCGCCTGGAATCACGTCAGGATGTTCGGCGCAAATCGCAACGATCTGGCTCCATAGCCAACTTGTATCTCTGGGAGCGAGCACGCCCAAAGCAAAGACGATGCCGGGGAAGTCCCCATACATCAGCGCCTGGTCGTGGACTTCCTTGCCACCGATGGACTCGACCGAGAGGATATCCGCGCCTGCCTCCGCGCAGAGTTCGAAGGAACTCCGCATGCACTCCCAGCCGGGCCTGGTTCTCATCTGGGGCGGCTTCAGGTGATCGCGCATGTCGGTGGGGGTGACCCGCAGTGCGCAAGGAAGATGGTATTTGTCGTAGCAGGCCTTCAGGTGCTGCTTCAGCAGGGCGGTGATCTCCGCGCCCCACTCCGGCCGCTCGGTCATGGGCGGAAGCAGCTCGAACTCCAGCACGATTCCAGGCGTTGCCAACGAGGCCGCACGGCGCAGAATCTGCTCCGCCATTTCCTTGTAGTGGGCCACAACCCGGGCCCAGGTGGCATCCTCGATGCTCATCGGCGGCAAGGTGAAGTTGACCTCGGGGAAGACCTGGCCAGCGCCGATGGTCAACCCGAGTCCGCAGGCAAGAGGATGCGGACAGACGCCATACAGTAAAGCGTCCGGATCTTGAATCGCCAATGTGGAATACGTCCGGACAGGGGTCTCAATCATCTGTTCACGCTTTCTGAAGCAGGTCTCTGACGAGGCTGACGGCGTTGCTGGCGTTTTCGCTGTACCCATCCGCGCCGATCTCCCTGGCATACTCCATGGTGACCGGCGCGCCGCCGATCAGCACCTTCACCCTGGTCCGCACTCCGGCGTTCTGCAGAGCATCGATGGTTGTCTTCATGGCCGGCATGGTCACGGTGAGCAGCGCCGACATGCAGACGAACTGGGGATTGAGCTCCTGGACCGCGGCCACGAACTTCTCGGGAGCAACGTCGGCGCCGAGGTCGACGACCTCAAAGCCGGAGCCCTCGAGCATCGAGGCGACGATGTTCTTGCCGATGTCGTGCAGGTCGCCCTTGACCGTGCCGATGACCACCTTGGCGGACAACTTCTGGCCGGAAGCCACCATGAGCGGACGAAGCAGCTCCATGGCGCTCTTCATGGCGCGGCCGGCCAGCAGCAGCTCGGGGACAAAGTACTCCTCGGCTTCAAAGAGGCGGCCGACCTCGTCCATCGCCGGGATCATGGCGCCGGAGATCAGTTCCATGGCGCCCATGCCGGATTCGATGGCGGACTGGGTCAGGGCGTGGGCCTGCTTGGAATTGCCAACCAGGATTGCATCGTGGAGTTCGTTCAGGATTGCCATGGGATCACCTCATCCATTGGCCGGGCGATTGAGAAGCGGCTCGGCGTGCGCGCTGTGAAGGGCCACCCGGCAGGCGCTGAAGAGCAGCAGGCTGGCAAGTGTCTCAGAGAGGGCGGCGTTGCGGAAGAAGGGCAGGGCGGCGACGTAGCACTCCGCCAGGCCGGCCCAGGTCTTGGGGTACATGGGCCAGAGTGCCCAGACCGCGAAGTTGCTGGCGACGAAGAAGGCGACCGAAGCCGCGAGGGTGACGCCGCCGGCGCGCAGCGCGGAGAGCGAGGAGCGAAAGAGGATTGTGCCGGCCAGGGCCATGGCTGCATAGAAGAGCCAGGTGACGGCGTGGTCCAGGGTGACGGCGTAACCGTAGGTGTGGGTGGTCAGGAAGCAATCGACGCCGATGAGGGTGAGCAGCGGAATGGGCAGCTCCCGCGCGGGGCGCATGGCGGCGAAGAAGAAAATGCAGGCGAAGACCGGAATGAAATTCCAGGGATGGGCCACCGCGAGGCGCACCAGCGCGATGGCGGCGATAAGCAGGTACGGTAGCAGAGTCCAGCTGATGGCAAAGAACCGTTTCACCGGTATTCCTCCTGAAGGCGAATGAGAATCAGTTTGCGGCCAGGACCTAGGCGTGGCCGGGCTGATGGCTGCGGGCATAGTCGCGCAGGGCGAGCATGTTCGTTGCGGTGGTGTCGCGGGGGACCTCGCAGCCAGCGCCGATAATGTACAGCGAGCCGGCATCCTGGTTGCACTTGGCGACGGTCTCAAGGACCTTCTCCACCGAGCCGTTGCGCATCACGTCGACGGTGGCGACATTGCCGAGGATGACCTGGTTGGGCATCTGCACGCGGGCGTCGGCGAGCGGAACCATCGAGTCGAGGTCGACGATATCGTAGCCGAGCTCACCGCGGCCTTTTAGGATGCGCCGGCTCTGGCCGCACATATGGGAGCGGGTGCGCAAGCCCATGGCCTTCATGCCTTCGACAAGCTTTTTGTGGGCCGGGAAGATGGTCCGCATGAAGATAGTGGGGCCGACCAGCGAAGAGGCAGGATCGCCGACGCCCATCAGTTCGACGCCCGCATCCTTCTGCGCCCGGGCGAAGACGAGCTCCATTTCGACGATGAAGTCGAGCAGGTCGTTGACGAAGTCGGGGTCGTCGGTGAAGTCGAGCATAAGGCGGTTGATGCCGCGCAGATTGGCGGCCTGGCCGCAGGGGCCCTCGATCCAGCCTTCCACGATGCGGTCGCCGGCGACCCGCTCCTTGAGCAGAGCGGCGGCGTTCACACGGTCGGTCATGCGCCCCCCGCCAAGGGGGTCGGGGATCCTGAGGTGGACGAGGGCGGCCTTGTCGACCAGCAGGGCCTCGGTCTCGTCGAAGGCGGGAGGCTGATCGTCGAAGAAGCGAATCGGAGCGCCCAGGTCGTGGGCCTCCCGGGTGGGGTCGGAGATGCAGGAGACCTGGTCGATGTCGAAGCGCTCGGCGGTGCGGAGTTGGGCCTCGACGAGAATCCGGTAATCGCTTACATATTGGCCGTATTTCACCCCGATCTGGTCTGCGGCAAACATCATGGTGATCGGCATATTGGGAATCCGATCGACGGGGCGATGGTCCATCATCGCCAGAACGCGCTCCCTGCTATTCATCGTGCCCGGCCTTCCCTGGAAGAACGGATAAGCATACACCTGGCAGCGGGGCGACGAGCAAGGGCGACATTAGAGGGCAGGGGAATCGCATGAAGACGTGGACCGCAAGCAACGTGGTTCTTGAAAGGGCACGGCTTCTAGCCTGCCCTGAGCGCAGCCGAAGGGTGCCGCCAGCTCTGCCGAAAACTCCTGGGCTCCAGCCCCCGAGGGATGGTCCGGCATTGCAAAACGTCCCTCGGCGGCTAAAGCCGGGACCATCTTGCCCCTTCCGGCCGGCACGGCTAAAGCACTGCCCGTTCAAGACCCAACTTATTCGGAGGTTACGTTATACACACACTCGCAGCGTATTTCAGTTTCCCGCAAGAGCGCCATAAACCGGCCAGGGGTCAGTAGACCGGAGGTTCGAATCCGTCCGGGCCTAAATCCTCACCCCATCCGCGTTTCTCTCGCCCTTTCGGCAGGCGGCTTGGGCCGTTATCGCAGGGTTGCTCAGACTCCGTGCCCCTTTACGGCTTGAATTCCCCGGCGTTCTCCACGGCAAAGACCGCCTGCACGGGCAGGTTGTCGCTGGCGCCTCCGGCCATCACCCGCACCTGCTCCATCTCCACGCGCCATGCGTGGCGGATCGCGTCCCAGTAAGCCAGGTCGCGCGGCTTCAGTTCAAAGCTCACCGTCTGCTCCGCGCCCGCCGCGATGCGCACCCGCTCAAAGCCTTTCAACTCCAACCGCGGCCGGCCGACCGCCGAGCCCAGGTGCTGGACGTAAAGCTGGACGACCTCGTCGCCCGCGCGCGAGCCGGTGTTCTTCACCTTCACCACAGCCTGCACCGAGCCATCCGCCTTCGCCGTGGGCGCGCTCAGGGTGACTCCCTCGTAGGCAAAGCTGGTGTAGCTGAGCCCGTAACCGAAGGCGTAGAGCGGCTTGGCCGTCGAGTAGAGGTAGGTCCGGCCGTGGGTCAGGTCGTAGTCGAGAATCGGCAGAAGCTGCGCGTCGCCGGTGGGCCAGGTCTGGGTCAGCCGGCCGGCGGGCGAGTAGTCACCGAAGAGCACGTCGGCCAGACCGTGGCCCTCTTCCTGGCTGTTGTGCGTCATGTGCACGATTGCCGGCAGATTCTGCTGGCTCCAGACGATGGCGTAAGGGAAGCTGGCGCGCAGCACCTCGATCGTCCTCGGATTGGCGGCAAAGATCTGCTGAACAAGCGCCTCCTGCTCCAGTTGGATGGTCTTGCGATCCACGTCCTCCTTGCCGTTCGAGGGCGTGGGGCACTGGTCCCAGCCGGCATTGCACTCCGGGTGGTTGCCCACCACCACCAGCGCCACGTCGGCCGCGCGGGCCAGGCTGAGGGCGTCAGCCACGTTCGACCCATCCGCATAGCTGACCGCGACACCCGGCCCGGCGGCCTCGCGCAGCCCGTCCAGAATGCTCACCGTGTAAGACGGCGTGCCGCTGTACCAATCCAGCAGAACGCGGTCGGCCCAGGGGCCGATGACGGCAATCGATCGGATCTTCGTCCTGTCGAGCGGCAGTGCGTGGCCTTCGTTCTTGAGCAGGACGATCGACTCGTCGGTGGCCTGCCGGGCCAGCGCATGGCTCGCCGAGCGATCCCACGGCGCCAGGCCCCCGGTCTCGCGGCCGATCCCCGCATAGGGGTCCACGCCCGCCGGGTCCATCTCGCCCAGCCGGAGGTAGACGCGCAGCAGGTTTTTGAGCGAGGCGTCCATGTCGCGCTCGGTCACCAGCCCGTCCGCCAGCGCCTTGCGCAGGTCTTCGATGTAGTTGTCGAGGAAGTGGTTGATGCCGGCCTTCACCGCCGCCGCCACGCCGTGCTCCTTGTCCGGGTAGCTCTTGTGCGAGGTGATCAGCAGGCCCAGCGCGCCGCCGTCCGAGCAGATCAACCCGTCGTTGCCCCACTCGCGGATCATCACGTCCTTGAGCACCGGGTGCACCAGCATCGGCGTGCCGTTCCAGGCGTTATAGGACGCCATCACCGCCCGCGATCCGCCCTGCTCGAAGCCCATGCGGAAGGGCACGGAGTAATATTCGCGGAAGAGCCGCTCGCCGAAGTTCGACGAGGTGTAGGTGCGCCCGTCCTCGTTCTCGTTGGCCAGGAAGTGCTTCATCAGCGAGGCGGCCTGCCAGTGCTTCGGGTCCGGTCCCTGCAAGCCCTGCGCGAAGGCCACCGTCAAGGTGCCCACCAGGAACGGGTCTTCGCCGTAGGACTCCTCGGTGCGGCCCCAGCGCGGGTCGCGGCTCAGGTCGGCGTTGGGCGCCCGCACCACCACCCCGCCGCGATTGAGCACCGGATTCTGGTAGTCGTAGCGCGCCTCGTAGCCCTCGAGCGCGGCGATCTTCTTGAGCAGTTCAGGGTCCCAGGTCTGGCCCAGACCTTTTTCCTGGGGGAAGATGGTCGTCGGCAGCGCCGGCTTGCCATGCCCGCCCCACTCGGCCGGCCCGCCCAGCGCCAGCCCGTGTAGACCCTCCACCTGGCCGGAGAAGACCAGCCCGAGGCGGGGAAAGCTCGGGTGGTCGCTCATCAGCAGGACCTTTTCGTCGAGCGACAGCCGCCGGAGCAGGTCGGCGATACGCTGGTCCTCGGGCAGGGCCGGGTTGCGGAAGGGAAAATCCGGCTGACACCAGCCCACGCGGGCCGCCCCCGCCAACAAAAGGATCGCCAGACACGTCACCCAGCCACGCCGTTCACACAGAACCATCGCCGTCCTCCTCGCTTTCCGAGACAAGCGAAGATTACCACACTGGTGCTGGCCGCACACTGGAATAAATCGTTTAAGCTGGCCAGATGCGCACGATCTCTGGCCCAGGACAGCTCCCGCCCTGCCGGAGCCCCGGATACGCGCGCCCCAGGCGTTCAAGAAACCGATGGACCCTCTTGCAGCCTGGGAGTAGAATCGACAGTGTCCGGCAGTTTACCGTACAGAAGGAGTGACCGCTTCCATGCCCGCCACGCTGAGGACCGAACGCACGGAAGCTCGCCTGCTCCCCGAGCAGAAGGCGCGCATCGAGCTGGCCGCCCGCCTGCGCGGCCTTTCGCTTTCGGATTTCATGGTGCAGCACGCCGACGAGGCTGCCGTTCGCACCATCGAGCAGCAGACCGCCTGGACTCTGGCGGCTGCCGATCGGGACGCGTTCGTCGGCGCCCTGATGGATCCGCCGGCGCCGAGCGCCCGCCTGAAGGCCGCGGCGCGCCGCTACAAGGCCCGCACCACGCGCTGATGCCGCTCACGTCCGCCGGTTTCCGCATCGAGTCGCTCGGCCCGCGACACGAACGCGCGGCATTCCGTTGCGGCCTGCCCGCCCTCGACCAGTACCTAGAGCGTCAGGCGAGCCAGGACCTGAAGCGGCGCCTGGCGGCGGTCTTCGTGCTCACCCAGGACGGGACCACAGTCACCGGCTTTTACACGCTCTCAGCCCATTCCATCCTGGCCGCCGACCTGCCGGCCGAGCAGGCCCGCAAGCTGCCCCGCTTTCCGCTGCCGGTCACGCTCCTCGGCCGCATGGCCGTCGATCTCTCCGTGCAGGGCCGGCGGCTGGGCGAGTTTCTTCTCCTCGACGCGCTTCACCGTTCCCTGCTCGGCTCGCGACAGGTTGCCTCGTACGCGGTGATCGTGGATTCGAAGCCCGAAGCGCGCGCCTTCTATCTCAAGCACGACTTCCTGCCGCTCGTCACGCGGCCGGAGCGCTTGTTTCTGCCCATGAGGACAATCGAGCAACTCTTTCCCTGACCCAGGTCTATACCGGTTCCAGAATAGCTGTACCCCGGAAGCGATGGACTCCAGTGGCATCTTCCTCAAGAAAATGCCACCTTGCACCATGCCAGCCAGGGCACGGGAATTCTGGAACCGGTCTAAGCGAAAGGGCCGGGCAATATGCCCGGCCCCCGCGAACCTTCCCGTCCGATCAGTACAGCCGGAAGTTGATCTCGATGTTCAGAGAAACGGCCACCGGCGTCTTGCCATCCCTCAGCGCCGGCTTGAAGCGGTACTGCTTGACCGCCTCGATGGCCTTCTCGTCCAGGCCCATGCCCAGCGCGCGCACCACGTGCACGTTCTGCGGGTTGCCCTGCGCGTCCACGATCAGCGAGACGATGCAGACGCCCTGGTACTTGGCCCGGCGCGCCTCGTCGCTGAACTCCGGGTCCACCTGGTGAATCGGAATCGGCGAGGAGATGTTGCCGCCGATGCGGTAGACGCCGCCGCCGGTGCCGCCGCCGTAGCCCGGCCCGTAGCCATTGCCCGTGCCCGAGCCGATGCCGCCGCCGTAGCCGGTGCCGATGCCGCCGCCGCCGCCCTGGCCGTTCGAAGCCAGCTTCACGTTCACGGAGCTCTTCACGCCGAGGTTGGTCATCGACGGGTTATCCGGCAGAGTGATGTTCTGCTGAACGTTGATGGCCGCGTCCATGGGCAGGATGGGATGGTCCACCGTCTGCACCTGAGGCGGCAGAGGCGGATCCTTCTCAATCTTGGGCAGTTTGCCCTTGGTGGGGTCGATGAGGCTGTGGTCGCCGCCGCCGCCGCCGCCGCCCGCTTTTTGCGCGGCATTCGGCGCCTTGAACTCGCCCACATCGACCATGTTGGTCTGCAGCGTCTGCGGCGCAAGCTGCTTGATCACCTGCCGGCCGACCACAAAGAGCGCTATCGCCAGAAGCGCGCCGTTGACCACCGTCGAGATGCCGACCGCCCAGGGGTTGGTCTTCACCGCCATCCGATCGGGTACCGGAATCGGCGTAGAGGTCAGCTCCAGCGGCGGCAGCTTGGGGGGGAAGAAAACGTCGCGGATGCTCTCGTAAAGGCCCACCCAGATGGGCTTCTCCTCGAAGGCGCGGCCCAGAAAGGCGTCCATTTCATGGCCACCGGCGAGCGCCACCGCGCCCTCCGACTCCGAATTGGTCTCGATAAGTAGTTGATTTGCCATGGTTGCTGCAGGCTCTTCTGTTCCGGGGAGGCCGGCGTTTGCATTCAGCTTGCGGTTTCCCGCCTCGGGGCCCATTGTTTCATTATGCGCGACCGCGCCCGTCCTTGTCTCGCTCTGGATCTCGCTCCGGGTTTCGCTCCCGGCATCGCCCTCACCCGGACGGCGCCGTGGATCGTTCTCCAGACTCCCATAGTTGGGCACGGCCAGGATTCCCATAAACAATAGACGACCCGGCCGCGAACTCGTTACCGAGAATTTCACGCTTCCCCCGGTTACACTAAAAGGTGAACCAGACCCAAGGAAATCACGGAGAGCGAATGTCCGCAGCGCCGGAGCTCAAGGCGACCCTCACCCTGCCGCAAACCGCCTTCCCCATGAAGGCCAACCTGCCGCACAACGAGCCCCTGCGCCTCCAGCGCTGGGCCTCGAACCGGCTCTACGAGGAGCTGCGCAAGGCCGGCCTCGGCCGCCCCGTCTACCTCCTCCACGACGGCCCGCCCTACGCCAACGGTGCCATTCACCTGGGCCACGCCCTCAACAAGGGCCTCAAGGACTTCGTCGTCAAGTCGAAGACCATGGCCGGCTTCGATGCCCCCTACGTCCCCGGCTTCGACTGCCACGGCCTGCCGATCGAAATCAAGGTGGACGAGCACCTGGGCCGCAAGAAGCTGGAGATGCCCGTCCCCGCCGTCCTGGAGGCCTGCCGCGCCTACGCCCAGAAGTACGTCGAGCTGCAAACCTCGCAGTTTGAGCGGATTGGCGTCTTCGGCCGCTGGCAGAAGCCCTACCTGACCATGGCCCGCGACTACGAGGCGCGGACACTCGAGGCATTTTACGGCTTCTTCGAAAAGGGCTTTGTCTATCGCGGCCTCAAGCCGGTCTACTGGTGCATCCACGACCGCACCGCCCTGGCCGAAGCCGAGGTGGAGTACGCCCAGCACACCAGCCCGTCGGTCTACGTGCGCTACCGGCTGACCTCGGAGGCTGCCTCGCTCTCGCCCGCGCTGGCCGGCAAAGAGGTCTGGACCATCATCTGGACCACCACCCCGTGGACCCTGCCCGCGTCGATGGCCGTCGCCTTCCACCCGGAGTTCGATTACGCCGCACTGGCCGCGGGCGAAGGGGCGGACGCCCCCGTCTACATCGTCGCCGCCGAGCTGGCCGCCCAGGTGGCCCAGGCCTGCGACTTCGGCCCCACCCGCGAACTGGCCCGCTTCAAGGGCGCCGCGCTGGACCGCGCCATCTTCCAGCATCCGTTCCTCAACCGTCCCATCCTGGGCGTCAACGCCGAGTACGTCACCGCCGACACAGGCACCGGCGCCGTCCACACCGCGCCCTCGCACGGCGCAGACGATTTCTACACCGGCGAGCGTTACGGCCTGGACCCGAGCTGCCGCGTCGACTCCTGGGGCCACATCCACGTGGACGAGGCGGCTTGGCCCGGCCCAGAGCCCGCCCCCTTCGACGGCAAAAAGGTCTTCGCCGCCAACCCGCTCATCGTCGAACTGCTCCGCTCGAACGGCTCCCTGCTGGCCTCGGCGCCCCTGGAGCACTCCTACCCCCACTGCTGGCGCTGCCACCACCCGGTGATCTTCCGTGCCACCGAGCAATGGTTCATCAAAATGGACACGCCGGTCCAGAACGAGGAAAAGACCTTCCGCCAATTGGCCATCGAGGAGATCGACCGCGTAGTCTGGGACCCGGCCTGGGGCAAGGAGCGCATCACCAACATGATTGCGACCCGCCCCGATTGGTGCATCTCGCGCCAGCGCATCTGGGGCGTGCCCATCGCCGTCTTCCTCTGCGAGAAGTGCAATCAGCCGATCGAGGATCCCGCGCTCAACCGTTCGATCGTCGAGCTCTTCGAACGCGAGGGCGTGGAGAGCTGGCACACCACCGAAATCGCCACCCTGATGGGCGGCCCGCGCACCTGTGCCCATTGCGGCTCGACCGAGTTCCGCAAGGAGACCGACATCCTCGACGTCTGGTTCGACTCCGGCGTCAGTTGGTACGCGGTCTGCGAGAGCGACCCCGAACTGAAGGCGGCATACACCAGCTTCCAGGAAGGCAAGGGCACGACCTGCCTCTACCTCGAAGGCGGCGACCAGCACCGCGGCTGGTTCCACTCCTCGCTGCTCACCTCGGTGGCCCTGCGCGGCCGCGCCCCTTACGCGCACGTGGCCACGGCCGGCTTCACGCTCGACGAGCAGGGCCGCGCCATGTCGAAGTCCCTGGGCAACGGCGTCGACCCGGTCGATATCGCCAACCGCATGGGCGGCGAGATCGTCCGCCTGTGGGTCGCCTCGATTGATTTCAGAGAAGACATGGCCGCCAGCGAGAACCTGATGGCCCGCTGCGCCGAGATCTACAAGAAGCTGCGCAACACCTTCCGCTTCCTGCTGGGCAACCTCTCTGGATTCAACCCGGAAACCGACAGGGTGGAAGAGCGCGAGCTCCTGCCGCTGGACCGCTACATGCTGGCGCGAACCCGCGAGCTGACCGAGAAGCTGCTCGCCTGGTACGAGGCCTTCGAGTTCCACCGCGTCTACCACGCCGTCAACGAGTTCGCCATCGTGGACCTGAGCGCCTTCTACCTCGACGTGCTCAAGGACCGCATGTACACCTTCGCGCCCACCAGCCAGGCGCGCCGCAGCGCCCAGACCGTCCTCTGGCAGATCGCCGAGACCCTGGTCCGCCTCGTCGCCCCCATCCTCACCTTCACCTCGGACGAGGTCTGGGAGTACCTGCCCAAGGTCGAAGGACGGCCGGCGAGCGTCCATCTCGCCCTCTTCCCCAAGCCCGAAGAGGTCTTCTCCGGCGATGTTCAATCGACACTCGGCGAATGGAAACAGTTGAGGGCTGTTCGTGACGATGCTATGAAGGCCTTGGAAGATGCTCGTCAAAAGAAGGTGATCGGAAAAGGGCTGGATGCGAGGGTACTTATTGTCTGTAACGATGAAGTAAGGGACCTCTTGGAGCGGAATAACTCCAGCCTCAAGGAGTTCTTCAACGTCTCCGATGTCGAGCTATTGTCGAGCTTCACGGATCAGAAAGCGCCCCCGCCTTTTCCTGTCCATGTGCCTCAAGGAAACAATATCCGCATCGTAATCGAACTAGCCTCCGGCACCAAGTGCGCCCGCTGCTGGAACTACATGCCCGAGGTGGCCAATTACGGCATCTGGGAGAACGTCTGCACCCGCTGCGCGGACGCTCTGAAGGAGATGCACATCGATCCGCCGCAAGCCACGGAGGCGGCCCAGTGAGCCACGCAGTCCCGTGCCCCATCCTTTTCCGCGCTTTCTGCGGAAAAGGGTGGGAAGGCAAAACCCTCCCCCAGCCCCGAAAACTACGGACTATGAACCACGAACTACGAACTGCATCACCGGAGGCCGCGCAGTGATCTCGTTCGCTCCCCGCCGCCTCCCCTGGCTCCTGCTCCTCTCGGCAGTCGTTATCTTCCTTGACCGCGAGACCAAGAACTGGGTCTCCGCCAAGATCCCGCTGGGCGGCGGCATTTCGGTCATCCCCGGCGTTCTGCGCATTTCGCACTGGCTGAACGAAGGCGCGGCGTTCTCGCTCTTCGCCGACTCCGCCTCCCCGCACACGGTCCGCTGGGCGCTGACGGCCTTCTCGCTCGCGGCCGCGGCGGCGGTGCTGGTGGTCCTGGTGAGGCTGGGCGAGCGCTTCACGCTCACCACCATCGCGCTCTCGCTGGTGCTGGCCGGCGCGCTGGGCAACGTCCACGACCGCATCGCCTACGGTTCGGTCGTCGACTTCATCGAGGTGCACATCTTCAGCTATCACTTCCCGGACTTCAACGTGGCCGACTCGTCTATCGTCACCGGCGCCTGCCTGCTGCTGCTGGATGCGGTGCTGCCGAAGCCCGGCGAAGCGGAACCCTCCGAAGGCCAGGCTGGCTGAGGGCGGCGCGACAGGCTCTCTCCGCCCCCCGCCCGGCGCTCGCCTACAATAGAGCGTTACGTTCGATTCGCCTGATCCCGGAGAGAGCCGTCTCATGAAACTCCTTGCCCGCTCGGCCGCAGCAGCCGTTGCCGTTCTCGTCCTCGCCACCTTCTGCCCCGCCCAGCGCCTGCCGCGCACGGTTATTCCCGAGCACTACCGGCTCTGGCTCACGCCCGACCTGAAGTCCGCCACCTTCACCGGCGTCGAGACAATCGACGTGAACCTGACGGAGCCCTCGGCGACCATCGTCGTCAACGCGGCCGAGATCGCCTTCCAGGCCGCATCGGTCACCGCCGCCGGCCGCACACAGGCCGCCACGACCACCCTCGACGAGAAGAAGGAGCAGGCGGTCTTCACCTTCGCCGGGAAGATTCCCGCCGGGAAAGCCAGCCTGTCCGTTCAGTACACCGGCATCCTCAATAACCAGCTCCGCGGCTTCTATCTCTCGAAGACGCCCAAGCGCAACTACGCCGTCACGCAGTTCGAAGCCACCGACGCCCGCCGCGCCTTCCCCTCTTTCGACGAGCCGGCCTTCAAGGCCACCTACGACGTTTCGCTCACCGTCGACGCCGCCGACACGGCGATTTCCAACATGCCCATCGCCGAGGATACGGCAGGCCCCGGCGCCGGCAAGCACACGCTGCGATTCGCCACCACGCCGAAGATCTCCACGTATCTTGTCGCCTTCCTGGTCGGCGACTTCCAGTGCTCGAGCGGCGAGCAGGACGGGGTCCAGATTCGCTCCTGCGCCACGCCGGACAAGGTGGCGCTGACGCCTTACTCGGTCGAGGTGGCCAAGTTCGTTCTGCACTATTACAACGAGTACTTTGGCATCAGGTTCCCGCTGCCCAAGCTGGACCTGATCGCGCTGCCCGACTTCGAGGCCGGCGCCATGGAGAACTTTGGCGCCATCACCTATCGCGAGACCGCGCTGCTTGTCGATCCGAAGACCGCCTCGGTAGGCGCCGAGAAGGAGGTCGCGCTGGTCATCGCCCACGAGATGGCGCACCAGTGGTTCGGCGACCTGGTCACCATGCAGTGGTGGGACAACCTCTGGCTCAACGAGGGCTTCGCCACCTGGATGGAGAACAAGCCGGTGGCCGCGCTGCATCCGGAGTGGAACATCGACCAGGCGGTCGTCGCCGGTCTGGACGGCACACTCAACCTCGACGCCCTGCCCACCACCCACGCCATCCGCGCCAGGGCCGAGAGCCGCGAAGAGATCGAGCAGATGTTCGACGGCATCTCTTACGGCAAGGCCAGCGCCGTGCTGCTGATGGTCGAGAACTTCCTCGGCCCCGAGACCTTCCGCAAGGGCGTGCACAACTACCTGGCCGCGCATCTCTATGGAAACGCCACCGCCGAGGACTTCTGGAACGCGCAGACCGCCGCCAGCCACCAGCCTGTCGACCGCATCATGGAGAGCCTGGTTGCGCAGCCGGGCGTTCCGCTGGTCACACTGGGCTCGCCCGCCGGCGGACGCATCCCGGTGTCGCAGCGCCGCTTTTACCTGAGCCCGTCGATCGCGCCCGACCCCAGCCAGAAGTGGACGCTGCCCGTCTGCTTCAAGACCGCCGCGGGCCAGCAGTGCCAGGTGCTCTCGCCGTCGGAGACCTCGCTCGCCGCGCCCGCGGGCGGCATTTTTGCCAACGCCAGCGGCAAGGGCTACTACCGCACCGCCTACGCGCCGGAGACTTACAAGCAACTGGTGGCCGGCGTGGAAACCACCCTGACCCCGTCCGAGCGCATCAGCCTGCTCAACGACGAGTGGGTGCAGGTGCGGGCCAACAAGGCCACGATCGGGGACTATCTCGACCTGACGGCGGTGGTGAAAGCGGACCCCGGCGCCGAGGTGACTGGCGCGGCCCTCAGCGGCGTCGGCGACGCCTACTCGCGCCTGGCGGCGACAACGGAGGAGCGCGCGGCGCTGGCTGCCTGGGTCCGGGCAACCTTCGGCCCCGCCTGGCGCAGTCTGCCGAAGCCAGCGGCCGGCGACTCGCCCAACCTGCGCGAGCAGCGCGCGCAGTTCCTCGGCTACCTGGGCCTGTTGGCCAAGGACCCCGACGCGCTGGCCCAGGCTCGCCAGATTTCCACGAAATACATGGACGATCCCTCTTCCGTCGACGCCACACTCGGCCAGACCGCCCTCGAAATCGCCGCCCACCACGGCGACGAAGCTCTGTTCAACGGGCTTCAGAAGGTTTACGAGACCTCGACCAACCCCGAGTTCCAGGCCGGCGCGCTGCACCTGCTGGCCGTCTTCACCGATCCGGCGCTGGCCCGGCGCTCGCTGGACTACGCCGTCTCCGGCAAGGTGCGCAGCCAGGACGCGCTCATTCAGGTGGCCACCGCTCTCTCGATCGACGAGACCCGCGACCTCACGTGGCAGTACATCAAGGGCAACTGGGAGAAGATCCAGCCCCTGCTGACGCCCGAGTTGGGCAACGCGGTGGTCGGCTCGACGGGCAGATTCTGCACAGCCGCCGAGCGCGACGACGTGAAGCAGTTCTTCGCCGCCCACCAGGTGCCCTCGGCCGAGCGCTCGCTCCGGCACGCCATCGAGACCATCGACGGCTGCATCGAGTTCCGCGCCCTGCAGGAGCCGAACCTGAAGAGCTGGCTCGCCGCCCACGCGCAGTAGGTCATTCGATCGAATTCCCGCGCCGCCATTCTCCGCGATGGCGGCGCGCGTTTCTGGCCGCGCGGCCGTGCAGGCTGGGGCCCGAGAATTCATTGGCGAATCGGTTCTCCTATTGACTCGCCGCGCCCGCCGGTGTTCCACTTCTCTCCGTTCAGGCAACACGATTCTCTGGCCCCCGGGTTTCCATTCATCGCGGCCAGAGACCCGCCCGGAGCGCACCGATGACTCTCTCCCGCCGCGACTTTCTGGTTGTTTCTTCCAACCTGGGCGCCGGCCTTGCCCTGGCCAACGCACTTCCATTGGGAACCGCCTGGGCCGCCGATGCACCCGCCAACCCGGCCCTGGCGCCATGGCTGACCGGCATGAGAATGGCCGCGACACCGGCCACCGCCTGGCGCGCCTATCGCTCCCGCATCTCCAAGAGCGCGGCGGTCACCACGTGGGTTCAGGTCGATCTCGGGCGCGCCGTCGCTATCGACGCCATCCTGCTCTACCCGGCATGTGAGAACGGGGCTCCGGGCCGCGACGGTTACTACGGCGGCGAGTCCTTTCCGCTGCGCTTCCGCATCGAGGCGGAGGAGGACGAGGCCTTTGCCCGCCCGCGCAGCATTGCCGACTTCACCCAGGCCGACTTCCCCGACCCGGAAGACAACATCACCCGCTACCCGGCGCGCAACGTCACGGCGCGCTACGTCCGCCTGACGGCCACGGCTTTGCGCCCGGTGAAGGTGGCCCCGTCAGCCAACTACCCCGACGGCGCCGCGGCGATCGACGGCCCCGACTTCAGTCTGATGATTGCCCGCCTCGCCGTCCTCTCCGGCGGCGTGGAAGTCGGCGTTGGCGCAGCGGTGACCACCGATCCAGCCCTCGGTAACCCCGCTCTCGCCGCCCAGCTCACCCGGCCGCCGCGGCCAGATGGCGACCAGGTCCGCTACGAGAACCCCGCGGCCGTGACCGACCCGGCAACCTGGCATAGGCCCCAGTTCCGCGCCACGGTCCCGCGCGATGGCGTCACCCTCAACGGCGGCGTCTTCGAGACCGCCCTCCGCAACAACATCGATTACCTGCTCAACTCCTACTCGGTCGCCGACCTGCTGCGCCAGTTCTACGAGCGCACCGGCAAGGTCAAGGACTTCAAGCCGCACGGCTCGCAGGTCTTCTGGGAAGAGGATCTGGCCGGCTCGAACGCCGGGCGCTTCCTGATGGGCGCCGGGAACGCCCTGCGCTGGGTGGAACATACGGAGCTGCGCCGCCGCCTCGACGCGGTCGTCGATGGCATCGAGGAGTGCCGCCAGCCCAACGGCTACATCATGGCCTACCCCGAGGAGACGATCTTCTACTCCGAGCGCGCCGCCTACACGCGCGCATGGCTCACGCACGGGCTGCTCGAAGCCGCGTACCTGGGCAACCCCAAGCCGCTGCCGCTGCTGCGGGGCTACTACGACTGGTTCAACCGCCAGGCTTTTCTGCCGCTGATGCTGCGCGGCTCCGTGCAGGGCGGACAAGGCATGGTGGCCAACACCCGTGTCGCCCTCAGCCGCGTCGGCAAGCCCGCCGACGTCCAGGTCATCCAGCGTTACTACCAGGAGGACGCCTGGCTTCATGGCCTGGCCAACCGCGAGCGCGAGCAGGTCTGGCAGTATCCCTACGACCGGCCGCACTGCTACCTGCTGACCAACCTGGAAGCCTATATGGACTTGTATCTGGCCACGGGCGAGCCGCTCTACCACGACGCGGTGCTTGGCGCCTGGGAGCTCTACCGTGCGCACTGGCAGCAGGCCGGCGGCTCGGTCTCCATCATCGAGTTCGAGCCCGCCCCGCCGGATTCGAACTACTTGCACGTCAAGCTCGGCGAGCTTTGCGGCAATAGCTTCTGGACCTTCCTCAGCCAACGATTTCTTCAGCTCAACCCCGAAGACGAGCGCTTCGCCACCGAGATCGAGAAGTCGATCTACAACGTCGCCCTGGCCAACCAGGACGGCTCGGCGGGCCTGCGCTATCACACCATTCTGGAAGGCAAAAAGGAAGCCTCGACCCACGAGAACACCTGCTGCGAGGGCCAGGGAACGCGCTTGCTCGGCTCCCTGCCGGAACACATCTTCTCCATCGCGCCGGACGGCCTCTTCGTCCACCTCTACGAGCCCTCGACCATCCGCTGGCAGCACCACGGGCAGCAGGTCGAGCTTGCCTTGCGCACCCGCTTTCCCTTCGAGAACGGCGTCGAGGCTGCCGTCAACACCGCAGCCCCGGTTCGCGCCACACTGCGCTTCCGCGTGCCCTCGTGGGCCGCCGCGCCGGTTGAAATCGCAGTCAACGGCGCACCCGCCGCCACCGGCACGCCCGGCAGCTACGTAGCTCTGGACCGTACCTGGGTCAGCGGCGACACGGTCAGCTTCACCCTGCCCGCGGCGCTCCGCGTGACGCGCTACCTCGGCGCCGACCAGATCCCTGGCAAGCAGCGCTACGCGCTCGAGTCTGGTCCGGTCCTGATGGCCGCGGTT
>JBAVMZ010000016.1:0-7697 GCA_049690595.1 Occallatibacter sp.
GGGCAGGCCCTTGCCGCTGACGTCGCCCACCACGATCGACATGCCGCCGCGGCCGTCGGCCATCTGCTGGAAGAAGTCGCCGCCCACCTGGTCGGCGGGCTGGTAGACGCACTCCACACGGAAGCCGGGGCACTGGTCGAGCTCGTCGGGCAGCAGCACTTGCTGCACCTGGCGGGCGGCCTCGAACTCGCCGGCCATGCGCTGTTCGCTGCTGCGGGCCAGCGAGAAGCGGCGGATGAGAAAGATGAGCAGGGCAAGCAGAAAGACGAGGTGAAAGAGGGTTCCCGTCTGCACGGTGAAGGGCGGAAGCGGCAGGCGCACCTCGAGGATGTGCGGCACGGTGGTCCAGCCGGCCTGGTTGAGGACGATGGCCAGGTTGTCGGCAAAGTAGAAGCCCAGGTCGAGGACGGTGGGCGCCAGCAGCAGGCGGGCGTTGGTGTCGCCCTGAATGGAGCGCTGCAGCAGCTTGCCCACAATCCACAACACGGCCGGGAAGAGCAGGGCGAACCAGACCATGCCCGCGGCGGCCGGCGAGAACCACCCCGGCCAGTAGGCGATCGCACCCAGCGGGCTCAGCGCCGCCAGCGCGAGCAGGACGCGGCCCAGGCGGCGGGCATGCGCGTTGAGCACCCGGGCAAAGAAGCAGAAGGCGGCAATGACGTTGGCGGCGACCAGGATGCCGTCGAGCAGGTCGTAGATGGGCACCGGGAGCCAGGAGAAGATCTGCTGGCCGACGTAGAGGGCGTTGTCGGCCGACTGGGCCAGCAGCATGACGGCGAACCAGAGATACTCGCGCTCGGCCGGGCGGATGAGAAAGAGGCCGAGGATGGCCAGGCCGACCAGGGCCGAGGTGATCGAGTAGGCGTAGGCGTCGACGAAGAGGGTATTGCGCGCGACCTGGCGGTGGCCCTGCTCGACGCTCAGGAGCGCGGGGTCGCCGGCCAGATGGCCGCCGTAGATGGGCCCGCCGCCGACGTACACAGCCCAGATGGGCGCGTGCCACACGCGGAGGGCCACCTGCACCCGGCGCGGGGAGCGGCTGCCGGCAGCGGTCAGCGGGTAGAGGTGGAAGCTGATCTCGCTGGCCGGGATCAGGGCCGGTGGCATATTGCCGCTGCCGCCGGCATAGCGGCCGTCGACGTAGACCTCGTAGGAGGTGAGGATGGGCGCCAGCATCAGCGAGGCGGGCCGGTCGCCGGCAGGCAGATCGAGGGCGAAGCGGTACCAGCCGAAACCGCTCAAGCCGGGGTAGCCCTGGTCGGACCAGGAGGCGTCGCTTCTGAGGAGTGGCCAGGCGGAGTCGTCGAAGCCGGGCTGGGCCCAGAGAAAGGGCGCGCCGGCGGAGCCAGGCGAGTCGCCGGGATGGAAGCGCCAGTTGCCGTCGAGCGAGACGACGGCTTGGCGGCCGCGGTCCAGATCGAAACTCTGCGCCTGGAGCAAGGCGGCGAAAAGAGCCACGAGAGCCAGGACGGGCAGGCGAAGCATGGTGGCCACGAGCATCGGGGAAGGCTTCCTCCGCGAAAGGGTGAAGCGACGTGGTTCGATGCTATCGCAGAGGCGCGGGTTTGCACAGCGGGATCGTTGGCCGGGGCAGGGCAATCGCATGAAGCGAAATCCGGGTTTTGGCGTGCGTCGATCCCCCTCATTTCGCCTGGAGTCGTTTCAGGTCCCGGAGGGACCGTCCGACAATAGCCCAGGGTGAAGCGCAGCGGAACCCTGGGAACTCGGCATAGAGGAAGATTCGCGCCCCGGAGGGGCGCTGGAGACAGGTCTCATTCCCAACCCAGGGATTCATGCAATTGGCCAGACGGCCGGGTCCGTCTGGCGGCGCGCGGTATTAGAGTGGTGTGCATGAAGATTTGGCTCTTTTTGGCAGGGATGATTCTGGCGGCGGGCGCGGTGGCGGGTTTGCAGGCGCAGGGCGGGGCGGGGAAGGCGGCGGAAAGGCCGCAATTGGCGATTCTGGACACCGATATCGGAGACGATATCGACGATGCCTTTGCGCTGGGACTGGTGCTCAGGAGCCCGGAACTGAAGTTGCTGGGGGTTACGACGGCCTTTGGGGATACGGAGCTGCGGGCGCGGCTGGTGGACCGCTATCTCGATGAGGCGGGGGTGGAGATTCCGGTCTTTGCCGGGCCGAAGACAAAGGCTGACAACGTTTTGACCCAAACTGCGTACGCAAGGCGTGGCCCTCGGTTCAGTACCGCTGATCCAGCGAAGGAATGGAAGCACGCGGACGGGGTGGAGTTTCTGCTGGATGCGATCCGCCGGTACCCGGGCGAACTCACGCTGATCGCCATCGGTCCGCTGACCAACGTGCAGGCGGCAATCGAGAAGGACGCGGCCACTTTCGCCAAGCTGAAGCGGGTGGTGATGATGGGCGGCAGCGTCTACCGCGGCTACGACGGGGAGAAAGGCGAGCGGCGGCCTCCGGATGCCGAGTGGAACATCAGCCGCGATCCAGCGGGATTGAAGGCGCTGCTCGGTTCCGGCGTCCCGGTCTTCATGATGCCGCTCGACTCGACGCAGATTCATCTGGGGACGGAGGACCGGGAGCGGATCTTCGCGCACGGGTCGGCCGTGACCGACCAGTTGACGCTGCTTTACCACCAGTGGGCGGCAGGCAACGAAAACCATGCGTCGGCGCCGACGCTCTTCGATCCGGTGGCGGTGGCCTACACCCTCAAGCCGGAGCTTTGTCCGGTCAAGCCGATGCGGATCGAAGTGGACGAAAAGGGCTTCACGCGGCTGGCGGAGGGCGCGCCGAACGCCCAGGTCTGCCTCGAGTCCGACGAGAAGGGATTTCTCGGGCTCCTGCTCGAAAGACTGGTCGGCGAGGGGGCGCGCTAAAGCCGGCGCTCTCTTTTTTGTGGCAGGAGTATGATGGCACCGTCAGTGGTTTATCGGTTTATCTGGCTATGACCGCGCCCGTGTGAGCAAGGTCACTTCCAACTCCATTGACAGCGGGGGAAAGTAGGAGAAAAATGGCGAGTCGAGCCAAATCAAACCGTTTTCGGCGGTTGCAGGAGGAAGAGTGAAAAACGTGGTGAGAGTGTTGTCTTTGAGCGTCGTTGCGCTGCTGGGCGCGGGACTGGTGTTGAGCGGATGCAAGACGGCGCCGGACCTGACGTCGGCCGACGCCCAGAAACTGATTCAGGCCAAGTACGATCAAACGGCTGCCGCGCCCGTCAGCGTGACGGTGGACGATACGGGCATGCAGCAGGGCTTTGCCGCCAAGTACTGGACCCGGACCAAGCAGTATCCCAACAAGTACTGGGCCGACTTCACTTTGACCGACGAGGGCAAGAAGGCGATCAAGCTCTCGACCGGCAAGGACGTCATCGAGTGGCGGCCGCTGAGCGCCACCGACAAGACCTTCTCGGTGGTGGTCATGACCGCAGCGGCCAACCACCTGAAGGCCCGCGACGTGAAGGATCCTCAGGACGATGTGAACGGGGCCAAGACCGTGATCTTCAACGAGGCGGTTGACCTGACCGGCGTGCCGGATGCGCTGGCGAACATCGCCCACAACCCGGGCAACAAGCTGAGCAGCAAGAAGACAGCCACCTTTGTAGTGGACAACGGGGCTTGGAAGCTGCAGTCGATCAACTAGTTTTTTCTGAAAAATCGACCGGGGCGGGGCGACATCCGTTGACCTCGCCCCCTGTTTCTTGGTAATGTAAGAAGGTTCCGCAAGAACGCCTCCGCACGTGTGCCCTGACTGCGGAGGGGTAAGGTCGGTTCCGCCGGGCAGTGGTTCGCGGAACGGATGATGGGGCCGGGCGGTTGGCCGGCCAGACAAGTCCCCGGAATGGCTCTTTTCTTGCGAAGGGCAGGGGCATATCGCATCGGCGCCCGCGCGTTCTCCACCTTGGAGGGCTATGCGGGCCGGAACCGAGGAAACGGAGCTGGCCTTTGCCGCGAGTGAGCGGCGGGGCGCTCGGCCACCGTCCCGGCTCTCGTCTGAGATGGGAACGAAGGCAGACGCGAAGCACCAGTCATCGGGCTTCCGTGCGCCTGTGCGGCTTTCAATGAGAGCCGGGCATGGCGGCGGGACAGGCCCGAAGAGCGTGCGCGCGGCTGTCGAACGGTAGTGACGGTTTTTTGGCGAAGGAGTTCAGGTTTGCCTACGTTTAATCAGCTTGTCCGCAAGGGGCGCACGGCGCCCCGCTACAAGACGGCCTCCCCGGCGCTGCAGGCCTCGCCGCAGCGGCGCGGCGTCTGCACCCGTGTGTACACGCAGACGCCCAAGAAGCCGAACTCGGCCCTGCGCAAGGTGGCTCGCGTGCGGCTGACCAATGGCATCGAGGTCACCACCTACATTCCTGGCATCGGCCACAACCTGCAGGAGCACTCGATCGTGCTCATCCGCGGCGGCCGTGTGAAGGATCTCCCCGGGGTCCGCTATCACGTGGTGCGCGGCACGCTGGATTCGGTCGGCGTGGCCAACCGCAAGCAGAGCCGCTCGAAGTACGGCGCCAAGCGCGCCAAGGGTGGTCCGGCGGCGGGCAAGAAGTAGTTCGGTTCGTAGTTCTTACGTTCGTAGCTGCCGGCCCTCTGGAGTCGCAAGCGACTGAAAACTGTGAACTAAGAACTGTGAACTGGTTTTTCGGTTCCGGGACGGAGCATGGAGCCCGGACTGGGGTAAGAGAAGCGGAGCGCCGGACGGGCGCTCGAGGGATCTGAGGAGCTATGCCGAGAAAAGGGCACATCAGCAAGCGGGAAGTGGCGCCGGACCCGGTCTACGGGTCGACGCTGGTCACCAAGTTCGTGAACTCGATGATGTGGGGCGGCAAGAAGTCGACCGCGCAGGGGATTTTCTATCAGGCGATGAAGAACCTGGAGGAGAAGGGCGGCGGCGAGGAAGCCATCAAGCTCTTCAAGAAGGCGGTGGAGAACTGCAAGCCGCTGCTCGAGGTCAAGACCCGCCGCGTGGGCGGCGCCAACTACCAGGTGCCGATCGAAGTGAACCCCGACCGGCGCACCTCGCTCGCCATCCGCTGGCTGATCTCCTATGGCCGCAACCGCGGCGAGAAGGGCATGGTCGACAAGCTCTCGAACGAGCTGCTGGACGCCGCCAACGGACGCGGCGCGGCCATGAAGAAGAAGGAAGACGTTCACCGCATGGCCGAGGCCAACAAGGCCTTTGCTCACTACCGCTGGTAAGCGGCTGAATTTCTCGAAACGTGCCGGCCCGAAGTCGGGGCCGGCAGCAAAAGGTTTGACCGATCGGATTCGCTCGAGACCGATCAAACCGCGGGACAAGATGAAGCGCCCGCAAGGAATGAGACTGACGTGGCTCGCACCGTACCTCTGAATCGTTGCCGAAACATCGGCATCATGGCGCATATCGACGCCGGAAAGACGACAGCGACAGAGCGCATCCTGTTCTATACGGGAATTACGCACCGTATTGGCGAGGTGCATGAAGGCACTGCCACCATGGATTACATGGAGCAGGAGCAGGAGCGCGGCATTACGATTACGTCGGCCGCGACGACCTGCACCTGGCGCGACTACCGCATCAACATCATCGACACCCCTGGCCACGTGGACTTCACGGCCGAGGTGGAGCGCTCGCTGCGCGTGCTGGATGGCGCGGTGGCGCTGTTTGACTCTGTGAGCGGCGTGCAGCCGCAAACCGAGACGGTTTGGCGGCAGGGCGACAAGTACAAGGTGCCGCGCATCTGCTTTGTGAACAAGATGGACAAGAACGGCGCCGACTTCGAGCACGTTCTGGACACTATTCGCAAGCGGCTGGGCGCGCGGCCCGTGGCGTTGCAGATTCCCATCGGCGCCGAGGCAAACTTCAAGGGCGTCGTCGACCTGATCGAGATGAAGGCGATGGTCTGGCACGACGAGACCATGGGCGCCAAGTACACGGTCGAGGAGATTCCGGCAAACCTGCTGAAGAAGGCCGAGGCCTTCCGGCTGCAGCTGATCGAAGTGATTGCCGAGACGGACGATGTGCTGCTGGAGAAGTTCCTCGAAGGCGAGACGCCATCGATTGCCGAGCTGAAGGCCGGCATCCGCCAGGCGACGATCGACCTGAAGGTCTTCCCGGTGATCTGCGGAACCGCCTTCAAGAACAAGGGTATCCAGACGCTGCTGGACGCGGTGGTCGATTACCTGCCGAGCCCGCTGGACAAGCTGCCGGTCGAGGGGCCGAACCCGCATCACCCGGCGGAGATCCTCACCCGCAAGCCGGACGACAACGAGCCGCTGTCGGCCCTGGCTTTCAAGATCATCAACGACCCCTTCGGCAAGCTCTGCTTTGTCCGCGTCTACTCGGGCATGCTGAAGACCGGCGATATGGTGCTCAATCCGCGCACCGGCAAGACCGACCGCATCGGCCGCCTGGTGAAGATGCACGCCAATAAGCGCGAGGACGTGAACGAGATCCTGGCCGGCGACATCTGTGCCTGCGTGGGCCTGAAGGACCTGAAGACCGGCGACACGCTTTGCTCGCCTCAGCGCCCGATCGCGCTCGGAGCCATCACATTCCCGGAGACGGTCATCTCTGTGGCCATCGAGCCCAAGACTAAGGCCGACCAGGAGAAGATGGGCATCGCGCTCTCCCGGCTGGCCGACGAGGATCCGACCTTCAAGGTGCGCACCGACGAGGATTCGGGTCAGACGATCATCTCCGGCATGGGCGAACTGCACCTGGAGATTCTGGTCGACCGCATGCGCCGCGAGCACAAGGTCGAGGCCAATGTGGGCGAACCCAAGGTTGCCTTCCGCGAGACCATCCGCAAGAAGGCCGAGGCCGAGGGCAAGTACATCCGCCAGACCGGCGGCTCGGGCAACTACGGCCACTGCAAGCTGCGCATCGAGCCGAACGAGCCGGGCAAGGGTTACGAGTTCATCAACGACATCAAGGGCGGCGTGGTGCCCAAGGAGTACATCAAGCCTATCGATCAGGGAGTGCAGGGCGCGCTGGAGCTGGGCATCCTGGCCGGCTTCCCGATTGTGGACGTGAAGGTGACCCTCTACGACGGCAGCTACCACGAAGTCGATTCGAACGAAATGGCATTCAAGTTCGCCGGTTCGATCGCCTTCAAGGAAGCCGCCAGGAAGGCTTCGCCGGTGCTGCTGGAGCCGGTGATGGCTGTCGAAGTCACGGTCCCCGAGGAGCACATGGGCGTGATCATCGGCGACATCAACTCCCGCCGCGGCCGCATCGAGGCCATGGAGCACCATGCCGGCTCGCAGGTGATCAAGGCGATTGTGCCGCTCAAGGAAATGTTTGGGTACGTCAACGATATTCGCTCTTCCACGCAGGGACGCGCGTCGTATTCGATGCAGTTCGCGCGCTACGAAGAGGCTCCGCGCATGATTGCCGACGAGATCATCGGCCGGGCGCAGGGCAAATAAGCTGTCAGCCTTTAGCTCTCAGCTTTCAGCTTGTGCATGGGCGGAATAAGCCGATTCGGCAAGCGCGGGCAGGATGAAACTGAAAGCTGACGGCTGATAGCTGAAAGCTGGTTTTGGGGCTGGAGCCGGATGGCCGGCGCCCCTCGCATGAAACGGGCAGTACGAGCTACGAAAGGGATTCAGGACTTTTATGGCGAAGGAAAAATTTGATCGTTCGAAGCCTCACGTGAACGTGGGGACGATCGGGCACATCGATCACGGCAAGACGACTTTGACGGCGGCGATCACGAAGGTGCTTCAGAAGCACAATCCGAAGA
>JBAVMZ010000017.1:0-4903 GCA_049690595.1 Occallatibacter sp.
GGCTCTCGTCGCCGGAAAGGTGGAGCGGGTTGCCGACGACGATGCCGGCGACCGAGAAGCGGCGGGCGAGGCGGGCGAGGGAGCGGAGGTCTTCGCGGGGGTTGCGGCGGCGCTCGAGGGTGAGGACGGGCTGGGCGGTGAGGCCGAGCTCGTCGCTAACGGCCACGCCGATGCGCCTGGCGCCGACGTCGAGGGCGAGGTAGCGGGGGTGGGGCGAGGCTTCCAAACTGCGGCTCCTGGCTTCCAGCTTACCGGGAATCGGCCCGGAGCGGGCGCGGGGCGAATCGAACCCCCAGGGTGCTCAGTCCCAGCCGTTAGAATAAGAGACGGCGAATCCGCGGTGGGCCGCTGAACGTCTAATTCTTAAGGGGAAGGACTTTCCAGCCAACCGATGGCGCGCCGCAGACGAACGAGCAGACGGAGGAGGCGTTCCGGCGCAGGGTGGTCGTGGCTGGCCGTCCTGCTGGTGCTGGCGCTGGCGGCGGGTGGCGCCGCGGCGTGGGTGCTGCTTGTGCCGTTCGGCCCGTCGCGGGAGATTTTTGTCGAGCTGACGCCGGGCGAGGGGACGGCGGCGATCGGCAGGCAGCTTGAGGCGGCCGGGGTGGTGCGCAGCCAGTTTGCCTTCGATCTGGTGCGCTGGTTGCGGCGCGGGACGCTGCGGGCGGGCGAGTATCGCTTCGACCATCCGGCGACGGTGCTCGAAGTTTATGCGAGGATTGCCCGCGGCGACGTTTTTACGCGCGCGGTGACGATACCCGAGGGGGAAAATCTGTTCGAGATTGCCGCTCGTCTGGAACAGGCAGGATTCGGGAGCCGTAACGACTTTCTTGAGGCGGCGGCAAAGGAAGCCGGGCTGGTGGCCGATCTGGATCCGGGGGCCGCGAGCCTGGAAGGGTATCTCTTCCCGGATACTTACCGGTTTGCGCGGAAGGCTACGCCGGCGCAGGTTTGTGCGGCCATGGTGCGGCGCTTCCGGGCGGCGGCGGCGCAACTGGGACTGAAGGGGAATGTGCACACAGTGGTAACGATGGCTTCGCTGGTGGAGAAGGAGACGGCCGTGGACGCCGAGCGTCCGCTGGTGGCCAGCGTCTTCACCAACCGGCTGGCGCGCAAGATGCCGCTGATGACCGATCCGTCGGTGATCTACGGGCTGGAACTCGAGGGCAGGTGGCACGGCACAATCCACCAGAGCGACCTGGAGCGAGACACGCCGTACAACTCCTATCTTCACGCCGGGCTGCCGCCGGGACCGGTGGCCAACCCAGGGCTGCGCTCGCTGCGCGCGGCCATGGACCCGGCAAAGACGGACTATCTCTACTTTGTGGCCGCCGGCGCCGATCCGCAGGGACGCTCCCGCTTCTCCATCTCGATGGAAGAGCACGAGCAGAACGTGGCCGACTATCGCAAAGCGGTGAAGAAGGCGGGGAAACGATGAAGAAGCTCCGCCGCTCGGCCGCCCTGGCTCTGCCCATGCTGCTGCTCTCGGGGTGTCTCTTCACCACCCGCAAGCTGCCCATCCCCAAGCCGCCGGCGATGACCCAGAACGCCACGCCGGAGGAACTGGTGAACCAGCTCAACAAGCGCTGGGCGGCTCTGGAGAGCCTGAACGCCACCGTCGACATCCAGGCCAGCGTGCTCAAGACCAAGGAAGGGCTGGCCAAGGACTACACCTCGATCCGCGGCATCATCCTGATGCGCAAGCCGGAGATGCTGCGCGTGCTGGGCCGCGTGCCGGTGCTGGGCACGCCGATGTTCGACATGGCGAGCGACGGCAAGAACTTCACGTTGCGTATCCCGCCGAGGAGCCGTGCCTTCAAGGGCCCGAGCAAGCTGAAGAAGAGGTCGGCCAACGCCATGGAGAATATGCGTCCGGGCTTCTTCCTGGATGCACTGGTGGTGCGGGGCCTGGAGCCGGACGATTTGTACGCGGTCACCGCGGACACGGACACGATCGAAGACGCGGCCAAGAAACATCTTTTCCTCGTGCAGGAGTACATTCTGAGCGTGATGCGGCGCAAGCCGGGGACCCAAGTGCTCCAGCCCGTCCGGGTTATCCACTTCCACCGCGACGACCTGCTGCCTTACGAGCAGGACCTCTACGATGAGGAAGGCAACCTGGAGACCGAGGTAATCTACTCGCGCTATGCCGACTTCGGGACCAACCACTACCCGTCGACGGTCACCATCAAGCGGCCGCTGGAGGAGTACCAGATTGTTCTTACCGTTGAAAAGGTGACGGAGAATCTGACGCTGACCGACGACCAGTTCCTGATCAAGATACCCGAGGGCACTCAGGTGCAGCACCTGGAGTAACTCTCCGGCGACGGGGCCGATGCAGGGCAATCGGATGAACATACGCCGTGGTGATGTTGACATTTTTGCGCCGCCTCTACGGGGCTCGATACCGCTTTTTTGGCCTGCAACCCCACGCTGAAGCGCTTGCAATTACCCACATCTTCGCGCGAGCGCGATTTTGGCGAGGATTTGAGCCTCTTCCGGCGTTGGAGGGCGGCGGAGCTTTTATTTCAAAGGATCGAGAAACGGGCATTTCTACTGGCCTTTTCGTAAGTCCTTGAAAAGAAATGCGGACTTGTGGGTAATTGCAAGCGCTGAAGCGCGGGGCTAACCAACATTGCGCCTACGGCGCGTATGAATGGGGACCATACTCGGCAACAAAAACCTTCATGCGATTGCCCTGGGGACCGATGGCTTCTGGCGGCGCGGCGGCGGCCCGTGTGCTAGTATCCGGGGCAAGCATTTGTGCAGCTCATTCGAGGCCCTCCGCATGGATAACTCCCTTCGTCCGTTGACTCTTGGCGAAATCCTGGACCGCACGGCCCAGCTCTACCGTTCGAATTTCCTGCTCTTCAGTGGCATCTTTGCCGGCGTCTTTGCCCTCTATCACGGCGTCGCTCTGATCTTCACCCTCTCGCAGGCGGGCGTTCCGCCGGCAGTCCGAGCGCGGATATTCACCGATCCCGCGCAGGCCTGGCGCGCCATCCTCTTCATCGGCGTCGAGCTGCTGCTGATGTTTGTGCTCTACGGTCTGGCCTCGGCGGCGATCACGCGGGCCGTTGCCTGGGTACACCTGGGCGAGCCGGCCACCATCCGCGCCGCCTACCGCAGCGTTCTGCCTCATCTTGCCCGCTTCCTGGGCCTGAAGCTGCTCACCGCCATCATCGTCTTTGCCGTCTGGCTGGGCTCGCTGATCGGAGTGGTCATCGTGGGCGCATTGGCGGCGGTGGCCCTGCGCGGCGCCGCGGTCGTGATCATCCTGCCCCTTTACCTGGCCGCGTTTGTGCTGCCGGTCATTGTGGCGCTGCGCTACTCGCTGGCCATGCCCGCCTGTGTGGTCGAGAACTTGGGCGTGGGCGGATCGATGCGCCGCAGCGTCCAGTTGAGCAAGGGCTCGCGCGGGCGCATCTTCCTGCTCTGGCTGCTGGTGGCGGCGGTGGAAATCGCTGTCCTTTTGTGCGCACTTTTGTTCTTCATCCTCTATCCGGCAGCCCACCAGGGACAGATGCCGATTTACCTCACCGTTCTGCAGCAGTTTGTCGCCTTCCTGGCCAACAGCGTGGTGGCGCCCATCCTGGCGACGGGCTCCACGCTTTTCTACTTCGACCAGCGGGTTCGGCAGGAGGGCTACGACATCGAGTGGATGATGCAGGCGGCCGGCATGACTCCGCCGCTGCCCGGCGACGGCCCGGTGAGCGGGAATGAATGAGAGCCTGCGTCCGCTGAACCTGGGCGAGATTCTGGACCGCACCTTCCAGGTCTACCGCTCGCGCTTCCTGCTGTTTCTGATGCTGGCGGCGCTGCCTGTGCTGGCCGTGACCGCCCTGCAGGTGGCCAATTTCGTCTGGTGGAAGCTCTACCCGGCCGGCGGCCCGCGGGCGCTGCTCGGCCTGGGCGGCCCGGGCATTCTTTATTCGCTGGCTGTCTACCAGGTGGCGCTCTTCTTTCACCTGCTGCTCTGGCCCGCGTTTTCGCACGCGGCTTCGCGGGTTTACCTGGGCGAGGAGACGAGCCTGGCTGCCGCGCTCAAGGACACCTTCCGCCGCTGGGCCGGGCTGCTGGGCGGCTCGCTGCTCGACTGGCTTCTGCTGCTGGCGGTGCCGGAACTGGTGCTCGGCGGCGGGCTCATCGGCCTCGTCTATCTGCTGATCGAGGTTCTGAAGCTGCCGATTTTCGTCTCCGATCTGACCGGTCCTTGGATCGCCATCTTCCTCACGGCCGCGGTGTGGTGCGTGGCCGCGTGGTGGAATGCGGCGCTGGTGCTGGCTGTGCCGGTGTGGACGCTGGAGGGCTTCGGGGCCGGCCGGGCGCTACGGCGCGCCTGGGGACTTTCGCGGGAGAGCCGCTTCCGGCTGGCCTTTGCGCGGGTGATGCCGCCGTTTATCGGCTGGGTGCTGAACCTGGCCTTCTCCACGCTGATCCTCTGGCTGCTCTTCACGCTGCTGCGCCGGTCGCCGCTGTGGTTCGCCGGGCCCAGGCTCTATGCCGGCGTGAGTCTTTTCACGGCGGGAGCAGTCGGCACCCTGATCGCGCCCATCTTCCCCATCGCATTGACCTTGCTCTACTACGACCAGCGGGTCCGTCATGAGGGCTACGACATCGAGCGGATGATGGAATGCGCCGGATGGACCGCCGGCGAAAACGAAACCGCAACGCCGCAGTAGGGACCGGAGAGCGCCGGCTCCCGTATCATCGACCCATGTTCGCGGAGGGCAGATCGATTCCCGGCAACTCTCAAGGCTGGCGAAAGTGGCGGCTCGCGGCAGTGGCTGCCGTGGCCGGGGTGCTTGTGTTGCCTGCCTCGGCCCTGGCGGACCCACCGCCCGCCGCGCCCAGCGCCAGCCGGCGCGATGCCTCGCCGGAGCAGTACCGCGACCACCTGATCGAG
>JBAVMZ010000018.1:0-3604 GCA_049690595.1 Occallatibacter sp.
CGGCCGAGCCGTGCACGACCTCGACGCCGGTGACGCCAGCCGCGCGCAGCCGTGCGGCAAGCTGCGAGGCCAGATCCTCGGTGGCCAGCGAAACCACCCGCGGCCGCCAGCGCACGGTCTGGGCGAAGGCCTCGTCCACGTTGCGCCCGGCGGCCAGCGTGGCCACGGCGTAGCGCTCGGGGAACTGCTCGACGATGGAGAGGGTGCTCTGACCGATGGACCCGGTCGAGCCGAGAATGGCGAGTCGCTTGAAAGACAAAACGGCGCTCCTGTCCTCCCTATTTTAAATGGAGGGCAGGGAAGGCTTTTGTCTTGGAGCATCTCTCCAATGGATATCGAGTCAATCCTGTTGTCGAGAACCATTGCCAGTACCGGCAAGAACTTGCAGTACCGGCAATAACTTGTAGCGCCGGCCTCCTGGCCGGCTGTAGCGTGGGCCTCCCGGCCCGCGCGCTCACTCTACGCCGATAGAAGAGATGCTCTAGAAGCGCTGGTGAATCAGCAGCGCGTACCAGAGCGCCGGCGCGGCCAGCAGCAGCGCGTCGATGCGGTCCAGCACCCCGCCGTGGCCGGGCAGCAGCGACCCCGAGTCCTTGGCGCCGGCCGAGCGCTTCAGCGCCGACTCCACCAGGTCACCCACCTGCGCCGCCACGTTGATCAGCACCGCCAGGCCCAGCCAGAACCACTTGTCTTCGGGGAAGGTGAGCTTGGCGGAGTTCCAGCTCTCCAGCAGATTGGCCAGGCCCAGAAGTGCGCCGGCGGCAATCAGGCTGCCGACCACCGAGCCCAGCGAACCCTCCCAGGATTTCCCAGGGCTGACCGAGGGCGCCAGCTTGTGCCGGCCCCAGGAGCGGCCCACGTAGAGCGCCGCCGTGTCGCCGGCCCAGACCACGCAGAGCAGGAAGGCGATCAGCGAGGGTCCGTTGGTCAACTCGTGCAGGGCAGGAAAGGCGATCATCATGAATCCGACGTAGACCAGGCAAAGGACCGAGGTGGAAAGGTCGCCCATCACCTGCTGCACGGGGTGAAGGAAGGTGCAATAGACCAGCAGCGCCACGATGAGGATGCCCAGAATCGAAACCGTCTGGTCGGGCCACAAGAAGTTGCCGGCGAAGAGCGCCACGATGGCCACGATCGTCGCCACCCGCGGCGGCTTGGCTCCGGCGGCGTGGGCCAGCCCCAGAAACTCCCATGCGGCCAGCGCGGCCACCCCGGCCACCGCAAGGGCAAAGATCCAGTGAAGCTTGGCCGGAAGGAAGACAAGAATCAGGACCAGAGGAATCAAGACCAGCGCTGTGACGATTCTTTTCATGCCAGGGTTGAGAATACACTGCCGAGGGTGCGGGTGTACCGTACCGGAGTCACCGGTTGCCGGTTACCGGCGTGGGGCCGGACGGGTGCGACGCCCAAACCGAAGTCAGGACCGGCCCCCGCTTTCTCATCTCAGCGGAGAGCGGCGGGGGTGACCTCGGTCTCGTCGTAGCTCTCGCCGCAGTTGGGGCTCACGCCACCGTACCGGCGCTCCCGGTTCTGGAAGGCGGCGATGGCCTCCAGCAGGTGGATGCCGCGGAAGTCCGGCCACAAGCGGTCAGTGACGAAGATCTCGGTGTAGGCGATCTGCCAAAGCAGGTAGTTGGAGACGCGCATCTCGCCCGAGGTGCGGATCAGCAGGTCGGGGTCGGGCATATGCGCGGTGTAGAGATGGCGGTGAATGTCCTCTTCGCTGATCCGTTCCGGGGCGATCTGCCGGGTGTGCATCTCGGCGGCCAGTCCGCGAAAGGCGTCCACCAGCTCGGAGCGGGCGCCGTAGTTCAGGGCCAGCGTCAGCGTCGTGCCCGTGTTGCGCGCGGTGGTTTCCTCGGCCCAGCGCATCTTGTCCTGCACTTCGGGGGGCAACTCGTGGGTGCGGCCAATGTAGCGCATGCGCACGTTGTTATCCATCATGCGCTGCAGATTGGTCTCAAGATAACTCCTGAGCAGGCGCATCAGGAAGTTCACCTCGGCGCGCGGGCGGCGGAGTTTGTTTTCCAGCGAAAAGGCGTAAAGAGTCAGCCAGGGCAGGCCGATGCGCGAGGCCGTCTCCGTCACCAGTTGGACACTCTTGGCGCCCTGCTGGTGGCCCAGGAAGCGCTTGAGCGATCGCCGGCCGGCCCAGCGGCCGTTGCCGTCCATGATGATCGCCACGTGCTGGGGCAGACGCTCGGGCTTGAGCGTCGCATAGATTGCGCGCTCCTCGTCACTCAGCTCGGCGATGCGCAGCGTTGTGGGAGATAACAAGTGGATTCGCCTCAGCTTCGATTCCGATTGTACGGAGGATTCCTGCCAGTGGCAAAACGGCCCGCAGGAACCGTGTGCGCGCCGGCGAAGAACTGGAGTTCATCATCCAACAACCGCCAGTGGAAACACAATGCCTGCGCCGGGATTGGCGCGGATTGACGCACAGGCGCGGAAAGCCTGCGGAAGCGCCGCGAGGGGAGGCCCGGTCGCCGCGGTTCCTGCGGCCAGCCCGGCGGTTTCAGTTGTTTTCTTTCAGCCGGTCGCAACCCCACTGGTTGCCCATCGAGCAGCCCTTCTGCAGCAGTTGCTTTCCTTTCACCGTGTCCTTGGGCACGCCTTGGCCGGTCACGTACAGGTAGCCCAGATCGCTGCAGCCATTGGCGTTGCCGCCGTTGCAGCCCTTCTCGCAGAAGGTGGCCGCGCGGGCAAAGTCCTTGGTCACCCCGTAGCCCATGCGGTAGTCGTCGCCCAGGTTGGAGCAGCCCTCCGCGTCGTTGCCGTCGCAGCCGCGCTTGTAGTAGCTGACCGCGGTGCCGTAGTCCTTTGAGACCCCGATGCCGTTCTGGTAGAGGAAGCCGAGGTTGGTGCAGCCGGATGCGAATCCGCCCTCGCAGCTCCGGCTGTAAAGAGAGACGGCCTTGCTCGGGTCTTTGTCGATGCCCTTGCCGTTCTGGTACATATACCCAAGGTTCTTGCAGCCGTAGTTGTCGCCCGCATCGCAGGCCTGGCGGTAGAGGCTCACGGCGCGAGCGCTGTCCTGGGTCACGCCGCGGCCGGTCTCGAAGAGCAGCCCGTAGTAGGCGCAGCCCCGGGCGTTGCCATCCTCGCACGCGGCTTCCAGATCGGTGCGGGCCAGCGAGTAGTTCTGCGCCTTGTACGCGGCATCCCCCTGGTCGTACATCGTGGATCCGTCCTGCTTCAGCGCAGCCCGGGCAGTCGCCGTGTGGGCGCCTGATGGGAAGCTGCTGAGGTAAAGCCGGTACCCCTGCGGGCTGTCGGCCGATTGGGCAAGCTGCCAGGCCTGGTCGTCGGGGTTCAGATGGACCGTGCTGTCCCGGTCGGTGGTTGGGCTGGGAGCCGGAACAGGCGTGACCGTGCCCTCGCCCCCTTCGCCGCCGGGAGCCGGGGTGGGCTTGACGGAGCCTCCGCCAGGCGTCGGCTTGGAGGACTCGTCGGCTGCGGGCTGTGGCAGGCTCACTTGGGGCACCGCGGCCTGCTGCGTATCCTGCGCGCGGTTGGACTCGACCTGCGGCAGGAAGAGGCGCAAAGCGGCGTAAATCGCCACCATGATTACGACCGCGCCAGCCGCCCACACCCAGCCGGGGGT
>JBAVMZ010000019.1:0-10047 GCA_049690595.1 Occallatibacter sp.
CCGCGGACTGGTGGCCGCAGGCGATCTGGCAGCCTGCCGCCCGGGCGAGCCGGTGCGCATCGCCGGCCGCGCCATCTGCCGCCAGCGGCCAGGCACCGCCAAGGGCTTCGTCTTTCTCTCGCTCGAAGACGAAAGCGGAATTGCCAACATCATTCTCACGCCGGATGTCTTCGAGCAGCACCGGTTGCTGGTCACGCGCGCCCGGTTTCTGGAGATCGAGGGCACGCTGCAGAACCAGGATGGCGTTGTCCACGTGAAGGCGCGGACTCTCGCGCCCTTCGACCTCTCCTTCGCAGAGACCCTGCCCGCGGCGCGTAACTTTCGGTGCGGATAACGCGAGTGGCCCTCCCCAGGAGGACGCCGCGCAAAAAAGAGGGCGAACCGGCAGCGCATCGCGCCAGTTCGCCTTCTTCAACCTTTCGAATTTCAGGCCTTGGGAACTACCACCATTCCATCAGGCGGCCGCTCTTGAGCTTGACGCTCGACTCGGGTTTCTCGGTGCGGTTCAGCAGCACCGGGATATGCGCCAGGCGCAGGACCTTCTCGGCGATCGAACCGAAGACGATCGGGTGCCAGCCGGTGGTGCCGTGCGACGAGATGACAATCATGTCCACCTTCTCGCGCTCGGCCACGTCGATGAGGCAGCTGGCGATGTCCTCGTCGGTTTCCACGCTGCAGACGGCCTTGACGCCCTTTGCGGCGAGGCCGGCGGCTGACTTGGCCAGGTTGTCCGCGGCTTCCTTGCGCAGCTCTTCCGTGTTCCCGTCAGGATGCACTACGTGCACAAGATAGAGATCGGCATGAAAGTACTTCGCCAGTTCCGTCGCGCGCTCAAGCGCGGTATGGGACGACGGGCTGAAATCGATGGGCAACAGGATCTTCGCGGGAATGGTGCGGAAGGAATACACTTCGGGCATTCGGCTCTCCTCGCCGGGCCACGACCGTGGCCGGTCAATTTTTTTCGCAAACCATCATAGCAAGCGCACGGCAATCGCGAGACGTGACCGGCGACACAGCTATCGCGTGACCTCGCGGCCGGCCACGAAAACCCGCGGCCGAGCCGGAGCCGCCATCCAATAAGCGATCTCGCGGTAGTCGGCGAACTCGTGCAAAACAAAGTCGGCCTGCTTGCCGGTTTCGAGCGAGCCGACGCGCTGGCCGAAGCCAAGGCTCCAGGCGGCGTTGATGGTGGCGGCGGCGAGGGCCTCGGCGGGGGTCATCTTCATCTGGAGGCAGGCCAGGGAGAGGATGAAGGGCATGGAGGCGATGGGCGAGGAGCCGGGGTTGAAGTCCGTGGCAACCACCACCGCCAATCCCAACTCCACCATCCGCCGCGCCGGCGGGTACTGCCCGCGGCTCAGCGCAAAAACGGAACCGGGCAAGAGAACCGGCTGCACACCGGCCGTCGCCAGCATCCGCAGCGCGTCGTCCTCGGCCATCTCCAGGTGGTCGGCGGTGACCGCGCCCAGTTCGGCTGCAAGGGCGGCGCCGGTGCCGGGGCGGAACTGCTCGGCGTGGACGCGCAGGCCAAGTCCGTGGCGGCGGGCGGCGGTGAGGACGGCGCGGGTTTCGTCCAGGGTGAAGGCGTGGTCGTCGCAGAAGGCATCGCAATACCGCGCGGCGCCGGCGGAGGCCACCTCGGGAATGAGCTCGTCGGCGATCCAGCGGACGTACTCGGAGCGGCGGCCGGCCATCTCGGCGGGAACGGTGTGCGCGGCCAGTAGCGTGGGGACGATGCGCGCCGGACCCTCGGCCTCGAGGCGGGCGGCGACGCGGAGCATCTTCAGCTCCGTCTCGCGGTCGAGGCCATAGCCGGATTTGACTTCGATGGTCGTCGTGCCGCCGCGCAGCATCCAGTCGCGGCGGCGGCGGGCGAGGGCGAGCAGATCCTCCTCGTCGGCGGCTCGCGTCGCTTCCACCGTCCGCCGGATGCCTCCGCCCGAGGCGGCGATTTCCTGGTAGGTGGCGCCGGCCACGCGCTGCTCGAACTCCGCCGAGCGGTCTCCGGCAAAGATGAGGTGGGTGTGGGCGTCGACGAAGCCGGGGGTGACGCAGCGGCCTTCGGCGTCGATGATTTCGGCGTCGGCGGGGATGCGGTCCTTGAGGTCGCGGTAGGGGCCGGCGGCGGCGATGCGGTCGCCCCAGAGAAGGAGGGCGGCGTCTTCGACGATTGCCAGTTGCGAGAGCTCGTCGCCGGTGCGGGGGCGCGCGGGTCCGGCGAGGGTGACGAGCTGACCGATATTTACAACCGCCGTAACCAAACTACAGAGCCTCCGTCTTGCCGGATTGTCTACTTTTGCTTCTTCTGGCCTTCTCGCTCGTGACCGAACCCAACCCAGCGCGGGCCTTCGCACCCATAGGACAAGCTCTTGGATAACCGACCATCAACACTCCGTTTTTCCTTGTCGTCCTTCAGATAGACCACATCATCCACGACCAAGCGGCCGTCTTCCGGCAGCACTACCGCTGCAACTCGCGTAATCCATGGCTTGTCGGGTGGCCATCCCCACGTTAGCCTCACATATACCTGCGAGGAGCCATCCTTCTTCGATTCCGTTCTCTCGATTTGAAAATCCCGAAGTTCGTCTTCATCGTCGCCATTTGAGAAGAGCCCAAGCTCCAACCAGCCGAACTCAGGTTTGAGATTAGGATCCGGATTCTGCCGATACCAATCTTCCCCACATGCGAGGGCTAAATCAATCCTATGAAGTAGCGTTCTGCCGAGATACGGCGCGAAAGTCTTCCAGTCCGCGCCACTTGGAATGCCGACTGGGCGACGGGCCACTACCTGCTTATAGAGACTCCGGACCAGCGCCTCGGGCTGATCGGGAAGGCTGTAACCACCCCAGCGGGCGCCGTCGCATCCTGCGGATAGATACTCCGATAGCAGTATATCCGCCGGTTTCATCTCTAAGTTGTCGTAGACATTATCGTTGATGTAGATCACATCGTCGATGACATTATGGCCGTTTTCGCTTAGCACGACGGCTGCAACGCGCCGGGTCCACGGGCGAAAGGTGGGCTTCTCAAATGTGAGGCTCACGTACACATGCTCGGAGCCATCCTTCTCCGGTCGGGTTCTCTCAATCCGGAATGCCCGCGGGTCGGCACCCTCACCGGAGAAGATGTCATATGCCGAGGTCCGGTGCAGTTCCGGTTTCTGCCGTTCCAAATCATCGGAACAGGCCTTGGCTAAATCAATTCTGTGCAGCAATGCTTTGCTGAGATAGGGCGCGAAGATCTCCATATCCGCGCCCACAGGGATACCGTGCGGGTGTCGAGCCACCACCTGGGTATAGAGGCTCCTGACCAAGGACTCTGGCTGACTGAACGGACCAGGCTGCTTGGTTGGCTGAGCAGACTGCCCGAGGGCCGCCACCCCCACAAGCTGAAGTAGAACGGCGCATCGCAAGCGACCCATATCTTTCTCTCGCTCCTTTGTTCCAAGTGCAACAACCGCGTGATCTGGTCGCCATTTCTCAACAAGCGTGGGTCTGGAGACCCACGCCACAGCCGGTCTGGAGACCGGCGCTACTCCCCTGCCATCGGAATCCGGATGCCTTTTTCGCGGGCGGTTTGCTGGGCTGTTTTGTAGCCTGCGTCGGCGTGGCGGACTACGCCGAGGCCGGGGTCGTTGTTGAGGACGCGGGCGATCTTGCCCTGGGCGAGGGCGGTGCCGTCGGCGACGGTGACCTGGCCGGCGTGGAGCGAGTAGCCCATGCCGACGCCGCCGCCGTGATGGAAGCTGACCCAGGTGGCGCCGCTGGCCGTGTTCAGCAGCGCATTGAGGACGGGCCAGTCGGCCACGGCATCCGAGCCGTCGAGCATCTTCTCGGTTTCTCTGTACGGGCTGGCCACCGAGCCGGTGTCGAGGTGGTCGCGGCCGATGGCGATCGGCGCCGAGATCTCGCCGGTGCGGACCAGGTGATTCATCGCCTCGCCCATCCGCTGCCGCTCGCCGTAACCCAGCCAGCAGATGCGCGAGGGCAGCCCCTGGAAGGCGAACCGTCCTCGCGCCAGGCTCAGCCAGCGGTTGAGAATGGCGTTGTCCGGGAAGAGCTCCAGCGCCAGCCGGTCCGTCCGGTCGATGTCTTTGGGATCGCCGCTCAGAGCCACCCAGCGGAACGGGCCCTGCCCAGTGCAGAAGAGCGGGCGGATGTACTCGGGCACGAAGCCGGGAATGTTGAAGGCATCGGCGCAGCCGCCGTCGAAGGCGAAGCGGCGGATGTTGTTGCCGTAATCGAAGGTCACGGCGCCGGCGCGCTGGAGAGCGAGCATGGCGTCGACGTGCTCGACCATGGTGGCCGTGGAGCGGCGGACGTATTCCTCCGGGTCGCTACGGCGGAGTTCACGCGCGGCGGCGAGGCTCATGCCGTTGGGCACGTAGCCGTTGAGGGGGTCGTGGGCGCTGGTCTGGTCCGTCACCACGTCCACGCGGACACCGCGGCGCACAATCTCCGGCAGCACGTCGCCGCAGTTGCCTACCAGCCCCACGCTTAACGGCCGGCCTTCGCGGCGGGCGTCCTCGCAGAGAGTCAGCGCCTCGTCCAGGTCCTCGCAGAGCACGTCGCAGTAGCGTGTGGCCACGCGGCGCTCGATCCGGCTGCGGTCCACGTCGACAGCGAGGACGACGCCGTCATTGAGCGTGACGGAGAGGGGCTGGGCTCCGCCCATGCCGCCCACGCCGCCCGTGACCACCAGGCGGCCCTTGAGCGAGCCGCCGAAGTGCTTCTCGGCCAGCGCGGCAAAGGTCTGGAAGGTCCCTTGGAGGATGCCCTGCGTGCCGATGTATATCCAGCTCCCCGCCGTCATCTGGCCATACATCATCAGGCCCTTGCGGTCGAGCTCGTGAAAGTGCTCCCAGTTGGCCCATTTGCCCACCAGGTTCGAGTTGGCGATGATGACCCGCGGGGCCAGCTCGTGGGTGGGAAAGACGGCCACCGGCTTGCCGGACTGGACCAGCAGCGTCTGGTCCATGGTGAGCTGCTCGAGCTCGCGGACAATGGCGTGGAAACACTCCCAGTTCCGCGCCGCCTTGCCGATGCCGCCATAGACGACCAGGTCCGCCGGCCGCTCGGCATTGTCCGGGTCCAGATTGTTCATCAGGCAGCGCAGCGCCGCCTCCTGCTGCCAGCCCTTGCAGCGGAGCTCCGTGCCGCGCGGGGCCCGTATTACCGGAGCCGTCATTGTGGTGTCCTCCAAATTGTCTCCACCTATAGTACCGCCGCCCGCTCCTACCAAAGTCACTGCGCCGGGCACTCGCCATTGCTACCCTCAATCTGCAAGCCGGTGCGTATTCGAGTCCTCTGAGGGTCCGATGACCAACCCCGCTCCCGTCCGTTCCGTCCGCTATCTTCCCCGCGAGCACGGCGCCACGGCCATGCTGCTGACGCCCATCGTTTGCGCCGCCGTGCTGGCGCGCGCGTGGCGCTGGGCGGAGCTCGCCACGTTGCTGGCCGCCTTTGCCGCCATGGCAGCCAAGGACCCGCTGGTGGTTCTGCTGCGGCAGCGCTTCGTCTGGAAGCAGGCCCATCCCGAGACTTCCGCGGCCGCACGGTGGTTCGCAGGATGGGTGCTCGTGCTCGGCCTCTGCGGGTTCGTCCTCCTCGCCGCATGGCCGCTGCGCGCCCTGGCGGCCTTCGCCCTGGGCATCGGCCTCTTCGGCGTGCTGGCCATCTGGGTCAACGTGCGCAACCGCCAGCGCTCCACGCTCTTCCAGATCGCCAGCGCCGCCGCTCTCACATCGACGTCCGTGGCCGCCTCGCTTTCGGCCGCCGGCTCGGTACCTCCCTGGGGATGGTGGCTCTGGGCGCTGCTGGCCCTCCAGGCAACCGCAGGTATCCTGGTGGTCCACGCCCGGCTCGACGCCCGCATCGCTCTCCGCTCCGGCTCACCGGGGCCGCGCCAGTTCCGCCGCGCCGCCTTCGCGGCCGTGGCCGTCCTCGCCGCGGCTGCCGTTGCCGCCATTTCGCTCCACCGATTCTGGATCGCCGCCGCTCTCCTGCTTGCCGTCGCGGGCTATCTCTCCGACCTGCGCAGCCAGCGCTCCGCGGCGTCACTACAAATGCCATTGAAGCGCGTCGGTCTACGCGCCCTCACCCTCTCGTCGATCTACGCTATCCTGCTGATCCTCGGTCTCTGGTAGCGGCCAGCCCACCCGGAAACCGCCCGCGCACTCCGGCGCCGGCGTTCCCGCTTCCTCAAGGCGCTTGCAGGAAGTCACCTGGAGGCCCGCGAGCTGCTTTTCGAAGCGCCGCTCCAGGACCTGCTATCCCGCATTTCTCGCAGATCAGGCCTTTCCTTGCGCCTGAGTGAGCCGCCGGGTCTCCCCCGCCCCCGCGCAAGCGGACAAAGAAACAAGGGTGCCGAGGCAGGCGGCGAAAGGCAACCGCAGATCCTTCGACTCCCCCTTCGACTTCGCTCAGGGTTCGCTCAGGATGACAGCTTTGTGGCGGGTGAAGCGCCAGAACGAACCTGCCAAATCATAGACTTGGGATCATCCCCGGTTTCATGCGCCGTGGGGCGGCAACGCCGCTGGGGGACTAAGAGCCAGGAGCTGAAAGCTGGCCCCGGCCGCCCGCCCCCCAAAACGAAAAAGGCGCTGAAGGATCTCATCCTCCAGCACCCTCGAATCTCCGGTCACTTCTCTGCTCGCCACTCACCCTTTTCGCGGGGTTGAATGGCGGGGACGACGAGGCTCGAACTCGCGACCTCCGCCGTGACAGGGCGGCGCTCTAACCAACTGAGCTACGTCCCCACTTGAAGCACTCTGAAACGGCTCTCAACCCTGGCTCACCAGCCTGTCCTCTCAGGACCGCCCCGGAGCCGAGTCGCCTGCCGCTGACCACATCCCCGCCCGGGCGGGCAGGACGCTCGATCATGCCTCAGCAACAAGATTGAGTGTATCAGAAACCACCGGCTTTGGCAGGCCCGGGCGCGTGGAAAACCTCGCCGCGCACGCCCGAAATCTTCGCCCTCGCCGGAGCTTCCCTTCCGCTTACGCCGACCACACCGCCCGGTTTGCCCGCGCACTCGAAACAAAGCCCATGTCCACCGAGATGGCGCGCACGCACTGCAGCAGATGATTCGCTATCGCTGGCAGCTTCTGCGCCGTCACCCGGAACGACGGACCGGAGACGCTCACCGCCGCCACTGGGAACCGCTGCGCATCGAGCACCGGCACCGCGATGCAGCGCAGGCCCTCCTCGAACTCCTCGTCGTCCACCGCATAGCCGCGCCGCCGCGTCTTCTCGATCTCGGCCCTGAGCGCCTCGGGCGTGGCCAGCGTGCGGTGCGTGAAGCGTTCGAATCGCGTCCGCCGGATAATGTCGTTGACCCGCTCCTCGGGCAGAAAAGCCAGAATCGCCTTGCCCACCGAGGTGCAGTGCACCGGGTTGCTCGCCCCGATCCGCGTAATCATGCGCACCGAGCGCGCCGGCTCGATCTTGTCGATGTAGATCACGTGCGCGCCTTCCAGGATACACAGGTGCGCCGTCTCCTCGGTCTCGGCCACCAAGCGCCGCAGGTGCTGCTGCGCCCGCTCGCGCAGATCGTACTGCTCGATGGCGCGGTTGCCGAAGTCGAACAGGCGCAGCCCCAGGCGGAACTTCCCGTTGCCCGTCCGCTCCACCATGCGATGCCGCTCCAGGACCATGAGGAAGCGGTGAGCGGTGCTCTTGTGCAGTTGCAGCGAAGTGGCGACCTGCGCCAGCCCGAGCGGCGTCTCGCTCTCACCCAGCAGATCGAGAACGGCAAACGCCCTGTCAAGTGCCTGGACTTTGTATGTGCCTTGCGGTGCAGATTCTCGCATTATGGTTCTCTGTTCCTCCTGGCGACTACACGTCCAGTGTGCCTCCAAGCGGCGGGTGTGTCAAGTATTGATACACGGTTCCTTCTGTCGGGAAACAGATACCATAGTCTGACGTTTGCGCCCTACCTGATGAGATACGGAACGCGATTGTCCCATCTGATAGGAGAGACGGAAGAACATCCTATTCAATCGCTTGTCTTTTCACGGAGCAGCGGGACGGATGCGCCCTGCGCCAACCTGCGCCGGCACGGCGAACTCCGCTCCAGGAGCGAGGATGCGCGGATTCCGGCCCCTCGGCCAGAGCATCAGGGAGTCATATTCTCAAAAAACGGTACCGCAGTACGGTAAGGTGTCTGTGGAAAACAATGTCTATCCGAAGAATCTCTTATGTCTATCGATACGACAAGGTGAGTTCGCACGGAGGATCCCTTCGGGCCCGAAGGGACGCAGACACCCCTCCGCGGCCCCGCTACTCCTCCACCACGTCCCCTTCGCCCGGCGCCAGGAAGAGGTTGGCCTCGAGGCCGTGCTGGCGCGTGTAGAGGTCGTAGTAGCGGCCCTTGAGCGCGTAGAGCTCGGCGTGGTTGCCCCGCTCGACGATGCGACCGCCCTCGACGACCAGAATCTGGTCGGCACGGCGGATGGTCGAGAGCCGGTGCGCGATGACGAAGGTCGTCCGCCCCTGCATCAACTGCGCCAGGCCAGCCTGAATCATCGCCTCCGACTCCGAGTCGAGCGAGCTGGTTGCCTCGTCGAGGATGAGAATCCGCGGCTGGGCCAGCAGCGCGCGCGCAATCGAAAGCCGCTGCCGTTGCCCGCCCGAGAGCTTCACCCCGCGCTCGCCCACGATCGTCTCGTAGCCCTCCGGGAAGCGCTCGGCGAACTCGTCCACCCGCGCCGTCCGGCAGGCCGCCTGAAACTCCTCCTCCGTCGCCTCCGGCCGCGAGAAGAGCACGTTCTCGCGAATCGTGCCGTCGAAGAGGAACGAGTCTTGCAGCACCACGCCCAGTTGGGAGCGGAAGGCGTCGAGATTCACGTGAGCCAGGTCGGTCCCGTCCACCGTGACGCGCCCCTCGGTGGGCGTGTGGAAGGCGCAGAGCAGGCTGATGATCGTCGACTTGCCCGAGCCCGACGAGCCGACCAGCGCCGTCACCGTCCCCGGCTTGGCCTCGAAGCCGACCCCGTGCAGCACCGGCTTGCCCTCGATGTAGGCGAACCGGACATCCTCGAAGATCACCGTGCCGTCGATGGGACCCATGGTCTCGGTGCGTCCCGGCGCCTGGTTCTCTTCGAGCTCGGACATGATCTCGCTGGTGCGGTCGAGGCCGGCGAAGGCCTCGGTCAACTGCGTCCCGATGTTCACAATCTGGAAGACCGGCGCGATCATGAAAACCAGAAACATGTTGTAGCCGAAGTAGTCGCCCACCGTCCACCGGCCGTGGAGGACGAGGTTGCCGCCAATCCACATCACCAGCGCGGTCACCAGCCCCATGGCGGTGGTGGATGCGGCCGATAGCGTGCTGGTCATGGTCAGCGACTTCATGACGTTTTCGAGCAGGCGGGCCACGCCGCCGGCAAAGACCGTGGCCTCGCGCGCCTCCGCGTGGTAGCCCTTGATGACGCGCACGCCGCCCAACGACTCGGTCAGGCGGCCGGTTACCTCGGCGTTGATCTTGCCGCGCTCGCGGAAGATGGGGCGGATGACCTTGAAGCCCTTCTGCAGGACGAATACGAAGACGCCCATCACGGCAAAGACCGTCAGGGTGACCGTCACGCTCAGGTGCAGCAGGTAAAGAAACGCCAGCACCGCCGTCAGCAGTCCGCCCACGAACTCGACCAAGCCGGTGCCGACCAGGTTGCGCACGCCCTCCACGTCGCTCATGATGCGCGCCACCAGCGTGCCCGTGCGGTTCTCGTCGTAGTAGGAGACGGGCAGCAGGCCCACGTGCCGCTGCACCTGGCGGCGCATCTCGGCAATCAGGCGCTGGCCGGCCTTGGAGAGCAGTTGCGTCAGCGAGAACGAGGTAATCGCCTGCACCACCATCGCGGAAAAGACGATGACGATGATGTACGGCAGCCACTCCCGGTGCGCGTGTTGCCCGGAGAGGACCTTGTCCATCAGGGGCTTGGCGGTGTACGGCAGCACCAGCCCGGCGATGCGGTTGACGACCATCAGCACCATGCCGGCGGCCAGCAGCCCCAGGCGCGGGCGAACCAGCGCCTTGATCTGCGGCCAC
>JBAVMZ010000020.1:0-5181 GCA_049690595.1 Occallatibacter sp.
GGCACGGGTGCTGGCCACGGCGGCCGAGGCCATCCGCATCGTCACCGCGCTGGTCTACCCCATTCTGCCGGAGTCGGCGGCCAAGGTCTGGCGGCAACTGGACCAGGGCGAGATTGCCGAGGCGGCGCACAACGCATTTCTGACCAACCTCGCCTGGGGCGGGCTCGCGGCCGGCACGCACTTTGCCGAGCCGGCGCCGTTGTTCCCACGCGCGGAGAAGGATGCAATCGAACGTATGACCAATCTGGAAGCTGAAAACAACAAAAGCGTGATTGAAGCCGCGGGCGCCGCCAACGGGAGCGAAGCCGCCGCCAAGCCCGACGCCGCCAAAGCCCCGGTTGCTGCCGTCAAAGCGCCTGAAGCCGCGCCCTCCTTCGCCGCCAGCGTTCCGCAAACCGCCGGGCCTTCCGCCCCTGAGGCAGGTACCGAGGGAAACACGCCGACGGCTTCCGCCGCCCAATGGCCAACCACATCGCAGACGGCTACGACCGACACCACACCCGCCGGTCTCGAGCACTCCGCTCCAGCGCTGGAAGCGGCGGAGCCGCCGTTGGCCTCACCGCAGGTGACCATCGACGACTTCGCCAAGGTGGAGCTGAGGGTGGCGCAGATTCTGGTGGCCGAGCGCGTGCCCAAGGCGGACAAGCTGCTGCGGCTGGAGGTGGACCTGGGCTACGAGAAGCGACAGATTCTGGCCGGCATCGCGCAGTACTACGAGCCGGAGAAGCTGATCGGGCGGAAGATCGTCATCGTCGCCAACCTGGCCCCGCGGAAGATGCGCGGGCTGGAGTCGAACGGGATGCTGCTGGCGGCCTCGCTCGAAGGCGGTGCGCCGGTGCTGGCCGGGTTCCTGGAGGATGTGCCGCTGGGGGCAAGGCTGAAATAGGTAGGAACAGATCGGCCCGCCCCGATGGGGCGAAGCCGTTCGGTCGCAAGAGGTTCCTGTGCTTCACCCAGGGCTATTCTCTTGTCCTCCCTCTGGGAGGAAGAACTGTCTGGACCGCCGGGAGTCCGCGCCGCCGACCAGCTCAATCTCACCGTCACTTCGCGCTTGTGGTCCCTGAATCGTAAACTGTACCTGTGACCCCGTTTCTCGTCGACTCCCACTGCCACCTGGACAGCCCGCGCTACGCCGACGACCGCGAGGCCATGCTGGCCCGCGCGGCGACCGAGGGGGTGGGCGCGATCCTCTCGATCGGGATTGGCGAGAGCCCGGAGGAGATGGGCCAGGCGCTCGGGATCTGCCGCCAGTTCAACGGACAGCCGGGGATGCCGCGGCTGTTTGCCTCGGCCGGCGTCTACCCGCACTCGACGCCGGAGATCGACGACGCGATTCTGACGCAGCTCGATTCCCTGCTGGCCGAGCCGGAGGTGATTGCCTGCGGTGAGATCGGCCTGGACTACTACCACCAGGGCGCGCCGCACGATGTGCAGCGTCGCGGGTTCATTCGCCAGATGGAGGTGGCCGCGGGACGCAAGCGGCCCATCCTGATCCACTGCCGGCCGAAAGACGGCACCATGGACGCCTGGAACCGGCTGCTGGAACTGCTGGAGGCTCACTGGCGGAGGACCGGGCTGGGCGGCGTGATGCACTGCTTCGGCGCGGAGTACGAGCAGGCGCGGCGCTCGCTCGACCTCGGCTTCTTGATCTCGTTTGCCGGCAACCTGACCTATCCCAAGGCGCAGCCGCTGCGCGAGGTGGCCGCGCAACTGCCGCTGGAGAGCCTGCTGGTGGAGACCGACGCGCCGTGGCTGGCGCCGGCGGCGCAGCGCGGCAAGCGCAACGAGCCGGCATGGGTGCGGCAGACGGCCGAGACCCTGGCCGCTACGCTTGGCAGGGAACCAGGCGAGGTTGCCGAGGTTACAACGGAGAATTTTTTCCGGCTCTTTGGCCTGCCAGCGCAAGTGCGAAACTGATAGAGTTTGACAGTCCACTGCGTGGGGCGGCGTTTTGGTTGAGGTTTGAGGGAAAACGACTGTCCCGCTGCGTGGGGCGGCGTTTTGGCCGGGATTTGAGGGAAGACAAGAAATGGCACAGGACAATTCATTCGACATCGTCAGCAAGGTGGACCTGCAGGAGGTCCGCAACGCAATCGAGCAGGCACTGAAGGAGATCCGGCAGCGTTTCGACCTGAAGGACTCGCACTCGGAGATCTCGATGGAGGGCGCGGACGCCATCCAATTGGCCTCCGCCAACGAGTACAAGCTGGAGGCAATCAAGGAGATTCTGGGGCAGAAGCTGGTCAAGCGCGGGGTTTCGCTGAAGAACCTGACCTACGGCAAGCTGGAGCCGGCCGCCGGGCAGAGCGTGCGCCAGAAGATATCCTTGCAGCAGGGCATCCCGGCGGAAAAGGCCAAGGAGATCGTGCGCCTGGTGAAGGACTCGAAGCGCAAGGCCCAGGTGACCATTCAGGGCGACACGGTGCGGGTTTCGAGCAAGGACCGCGACGAGTTGCAGGCCATTATCGCCCTGCTGCGCGGGCGCGACATGGGTCTGGATTTGCAGTTCACCAATTACCGGACCAACTGACCGGGATCTGACCGGGATCTGACCGGGGATTCCCGGGGGAATCGTCAAAGCGGCGCGCGGAGCGGGCGCGCGGGAGCGGGAAGCAGAGAATCTTGAGCGCACTGGCCACAGCAACGGCAAAAGAGGTATTCGAACTGCTGCGCGAGGATCTCGTCGCAGTCGAGCAGGAACTGGGCCGCGAGTCCGCCTCCACGGTCAGCACCATCACGGAGATCGCCGAGTACCTGCGGGGCGGCGGAGGCAAGCGGATCCGGCCGTCGCTGCTTCTGCTGGCCGCGCATGCGCTGGGCTACTCGGGACCCGCGGCGATCCGGCTGGGTTCGGTGGTGGAGATGGTGCACACCGCGACGCTGGTGCACGACGACATCATCGACGGCGCCGATACGCGGCGCGGACGGCCCTCGGCCAACACCGCGTGGGGCAACGAAAAGTGCGTTCTGGCCGGCGACTGGCTGTACATGCAGGCCTTCCGGGTGGCTCTGGAAGAGAAGAACCTGCGCATCCTCGACCTGCTGATCGGACTGACCCAGCAGATGGTGGAGGGCGAACTGCTGCAGATCCAGAAGCTGGGCCGGGCGGTGAGCGAGGCCGAGTACTTCGACCTGATCTACCGCAAGACGGCGTGCCTGTTCTCGACCACCATGCGCCTGGGCGCCATTCTGGCCGGCGCCTCGCCCGAGCTCGAGTCCGCTCTGGCCAACTACGGTCGTACCGTCGGCCTGGCCTTCCAGATCGTCGACGATGTGCTCGACCTAACCGCGACCGAGGAGGTCCTGGGCAAGCCGGTGGCGAGCGACCTGCGCGAGGGCAAGGCCACGCTGTCCGTGATCCACTCGATCGACCACGGCACGGCCGCCGACCGGCAGGCGATCCAGCGGGTGCTTGACGACCGCAGCTTCGAGAACATGAGCCGCGAGCGGCTGAGAGAGATCCTGGAGCGCAACGGCTCAGTGGAGTACGCCATGGCCTCCGCCGACAAGTACGCGGCGCAGAGCCGCAGGGCTCTGGCCAGACTGCCGGAGTCCGACTTCAAGCGCGCTCTGCTCTGGGTGCCGGATTTCGTGGTGGCGCGGGAGAAGTAAAGGAGCCCGCCGGCCCCGGCCGTCAAGCCAACTTCACGATTGCAGGACGACGGTGCCCTGGTGGAAGACGATCTGCCAGCCGGTCGGGGCTTTCCGCCAGATGGTGGAGCGCTGGGTGAGGCGGCCGGCATCCTGGACGAGGGTGTAGGTGAGCAGGTAGAGGCCCGGCGCCAGCTCGCGCAGATGGTAATCGGTGTAATGCCAGAGCTCGGTGCGGCCTTCGGCGGCGCGCTTTTCGAGCACGTCGAGGACAAACTCGCGGCGGTAGCGGCGGCCGGAGGCGCCGATCTCCCAGAAGTCCTCGACTGTGGCCTGTTCGAGCTCCGCGCGCGGAGTTCCGGGCCGCGGCTGGTGAAAGATGGGTTCCAGGGCCGCCAGTTCCTGGAGAACCGGCAGCAATTCCGGCGGAGTCACGCGCTCCGGTTCGCCGTCTTGCCGCTTCAACTCGGTCATGGGAGAGAAATCGTCCTTGGGATGCGGGCCGCCGGGCGGGATTGCCCCGGCGGCGGTTGTGGATGGGCGGGGAGCGGTCCCAGCCAATCGCTCAATCGACGAAATCGACCTTGGGCGCGATGGGGATGATGCCGCGCTCGTGTCCCATGTCGAGGAGCTTGCGGATGGCCTCGCGGCCGTCGGCGCCGTAGTCGAGCGTGCGCTCGTTGACGTACATGGCCACAAAGCGGCTGGCCAGGGCCGCGTCCAGGTCGCGGGCAAACTGCATGGCGTACTCGAGGGCCTGCTCGCGGTGGTCGAGGGCGTGCTGGATGGAGTCGCGCAGGGCCTTGGAGATGATCTTGTGGCGGTCGGCGCCGAGCGAGCGGCGGATGGCGTTGCCGCCCAGGGGCAACACCAGGCCGGTGGTCTCGCGCCACCAGATGCCGAGATCGACGACCTTGTAGAGGCCGGCCGAGGAGTAGGTGAGCTGGCCCTCGTGGATGATCAGGCCGGCGTCGAACTCACCCGAGAGAATGCGGGGGATGATCTGGTCAAAAGGCACCACCACGGTCTGCAGTTCCGGATTGAAGACCTTGAGCGCCAGGAAGGCGGTGGTCATGGTGCCGGGGACGGCAATCTTGACGCGCTTCAGGTCGGCGGCGGCGAGCGGCTTGCTGGAGACCACCATGGGCCCGTAGCCCTCGCCCACGCTGCCGCCGCAGCCCATCAGCGTGTAGTTTTCCTGCACGTAGGGATAGGCGTGGAAGCTGATGGCCGTGACGTCGTAGAAGGCCTCGCGCTGCGCGCGCTGGTTGAGCGTTTCGATGTCGCAGAGGGTGTGGGAGAACTTGTAGCCGGGCACGCGAATCTTGTTCGTGGCCAGGCCGTAGAACATGAAGGCGTCGTCGGAGTCGGGACTGTGGGCGATGGAGATTTCCAGGATCTCCGGATCAACTGCGGAAGCGGTCTGTGTCACTGGGGGAACGTTCCTTTCGGACAAAAGTCTACCTTGGTTCCATTGGGTTGGATGCAGAGCGCGGCCTCAGCGGCGGCGGCGGCTCGCACCGGCAGCCACGGCGGCCGCGGCGGCCACTTTGAGGGCGTCGCCGGGCAGAAAGGGCGCCACGCCGAGCG
>JBAVMZ010000021.1:0-4535 GCA_049690595.1 Occallatibacter sp.
GGCGGGGGGCGAGCGGGGAGAAGACGTGGAAGACCCGCCAGTTGCGGACGGTCCAGGCGGCGAAGGGCGCCAGCGCCAGCAGGGTGCAGGCGAGGGCGATGCGGGCCATGCGAGCGCGCTGAGGATGGCGCCAGGCGGCGACGAGGAGCACGGGGGCCAGGGCCATGGCGGCCAGCGCGCCGTCCGGGCGGAGCAGCGCGGCAAAGGCGACGGCGAAGGTGAAGCCGAGGGCCGGGCGCCAGCCGGGGCGCTCGCGGAAGCGGATGGCCGTCCAGAGGGCGAGCGAAAGGGCGAAGAGCGTGGGCGCCTCAGTGAGAGGTACGGCGGTGTACGAGGCGGTGAAGGGGCAGAGGACGGCGAGCCAGAGCGCGGCGTGGCCGGCGGCCTTCTTCCACGGCTCGGGGGCAATGCGGCGGGCGCAGTCGGCCACGAGCAGGCAACCGGCGAGCTCGAGGGCTATCGAAACCCAGCAGGCCGAGGCGTAGTTCTCCATGCCGAAGAGCCGGAAGCTGGCGGCGAGATAGAGCGGGAAGCCGGGCAGGCGGATGAGGGTGGGGTCGATTTCGCCCGAGGGCAGGGTGAGGGCGTAGCGGCCGTGGAGGAGCAGGTTCTTTGCCAGACCGCCGTAGATGAGGGCGTCGCCGTTGACCTCAAAGAGCTTGCCCAGGGCAAAGAGGCGCAAGGCGAGGCCGGCGGCCAGCGCGCAGGCGAGAGAAAGCGCTTCCCTGCCCCGGACGAGCACAAGGGCGAGCCGATTGAGCCGGAGGTTGCATTGACTCCCGTGCGTAGCTTCCATACGATTCGAACTATATAGCGTAGACCGTTTTGAAGATGTTTACGCAGAGGTAAGCGGCCACTCCATGCCCGATCGGCAGATTTTCTTCGACCCGCAGCGCAAGCGATGGAAGCGGCTACGCCGCATTCTGGACGCAGTGGCGCTGATCTCGACGCTGGTGCTGGCCGGCTTCATCTTCGACGTGCTGGCCAACCAGCACCTGCCGGAGCTTCTGCTGCCTACTCCGCGGCACAACTGGAAGGCGCTGCGGGAGCGTCCGCCGGCGGTTCGGCCGAAGGCGCCGCGGCCGGCGCGGCGCAAGACCAGCCGCAAACCCTCCGAGATTCCCTTCAACACGGGCGAAGGAATTCGCGCGGCGTTCTATGTGCAGGACGACGCCACCAGCTACTCCTCGCTGAAGGAGCACATTCACCAGATCGACCTTCTGTTTCCACAGTGGCTGCACGTGGACGCGCCGGACGCAACGCTGCTGGGGATGAGCAGCGACAACGTGCGCGAGTTTCCGATTCTGGACGGGGCGCAGGTGCACGACCCGGACGAGTCGGACAAGGTGAAGCGCGTGATCCAGGCGGCGCGGGAAGACACTGAAATCTTTCCCCACCTGAACAACTACAACCCGCGGACGCACTTGTGGGACCCGGCAATGGGCGCGATGCTTTCCGACCCGGAGAAGCGGGGCGCGCTGACCGCGCAGATCGCGCGCTTCCTCGCGGTCTATCCGGTCTACCGCGGGCTCTCGCTCGACATCGAGAATCTGGACGAGAGCTCGATGCCGGCGTACCAGGCCTTCATCCGGGAGCTCTACGGAAGGTTGCATCCGCAGAACCTGCGGCTCTATGTAAACACATCCGTCTCGACCTCGGAGGACGATCTCAAGCAGATCGCCGCCAACTCCGACGGCATCATCCTGATGAACTACGACGAGCACGAGGCGGAGAGCGATCCGGGGCCGGTGGCCAGCCAGACATGGTTCGTTGCCAATCTGACGCGGGTGCTCAAGACGGTGCCCAAGGAGAAGCTGATCTGCGCGGTGGGCAACTACGGGTACGACTGGACGCTCTCGATCCCGAACCCGAAAGACAAGAAGCACCCGAAGCCGGAGGTGATCGACACCGAGGACCTGCCCGTCTCCGAGGCGTGGCAGCGGGCATCGGACGCGGACGCGGATCTCGACCTGGACTACGACTCGTTGAACCCGCACTTCGAGTACATCGACGAGGACAAGAACCAGCGGCACGTGGTCTGGTTTCTGGACGGGGTGACGCTGCTGAACGAGCTGCGGGCGGCGCGGGGGCTGGGCTTGCAGACCTTTGCGCTGTGGCGGCTGGGCGAGGAAGACAGCTCGCTGTGGGCGGTGTGGGACAAGCCGTCGAGCCCCGACTCGCTGCAGGAGCTGGGCCCGGTGCAGCCGGGTCACGACCTGGATACGGAAGGCGAAGGCGACATCATCCGCGTAACCGGGCTGCCGCAGCCTGGCCACCGGACAGTCTCGATCGACACCGACGAGCCCGATCCGCGGCGCAAGCTCATCATCGACGAGCACATGGACGTTTACCCGCGCACGTACACGATCGAGCAGTACGGCTACCATCCCAACGAGGTGGCGCTCTCGTTCGACGACGGGCCTGACCCGAAGTGGACGCCGAAGATTCTGGACATTCTGAGGGACAAGAACGCGAAGGCGACCTTCATGATGATTGGCGCAGCCGCAGCGGAGAACGTGGGCATCCTGCGGCGCGTTGCGCGCGAGGGCCACGAGATCGGCAATCACACCTACACGCACCCGGACATCAGCGAAATCTCGCCGCGTCAGCTCGATCTGGAGATCACGCTGACCGACCGGCTATTTGCCTCGAAGCTGGGCGTGCAGCCGCTCTACTTCCGCCCGCCGTACGACATCGACGAAGAGCCGGATACGGACGATCAGGCGGCGCCTGTGGTGCGCATCCAGAACGACGGGCTGACGATCATCGGCAACAAGCTGGACACCAACGACTGGAGCGAGAACCCGCGCAAGACGCCTGCCGAGATTGCCCAGACGATTTTGGTTCAGCTGGAGACGATGAAGACCAAGCCGCAGTTCCGCGGCTCCATCATTCTGCTCCACGACGGCGGCGGCGACCGCTCGCCGACGGTGGCGGCGCTGCCGGTTCTGATCGATACGCTGCGCGCGCACGGCTACACGATCGTTCCCGTCTCCCGCCTGCTGGACAAGACCACGGCGGAGGTGATGCCGCCGCTGACCTTCTGGCAGAGGGTCCGCAGCATTCCTGATTCGCTCGCGTTTACCGGGGTCTCGTTGATCGGGCACTTCATCGTGATGGTCTTCTTCGTGGGGGACATCCTGATGACGGGGCGGCTGATCCTGGTGGGCATCTTCGCCATCATCGACCGCCTGCGCCGGCCGCACAAGCAGGCCTCGCCGGGCTTCAATCCGCGGGTGGCCGTGCTGATTCCCGCGTACAACGAGGAGAAGGTCATCGTGCGGACGATTCGCTCGGTGCTCAACTCCGACTACGCCAATCTGCACGTCGTGGTGATCGACGATGGCTCGAAGGACCGCACCACCGAGGTGGCCTGCCAGGCCTACGCCGCCGAGATCGCGGCGGGCCGGGTGCAGGTGCTGACCAGGCCCAACGGCGGCAAGGCAGCCGCGCTCAACTTCGCCCTCGAACAACTGAACGAGGAGTTCTACGTCGGCATCGACGCCGACACGGTGATCGCGCCCGACGCCATCTCCAAGCTGCTGCCGCACTTCGAGGACCCGCTGATCGGCGCCGTGGCCGGCAACGCCAAGGTGGGCAACCGGGTGAATCTGTGGACGCGGTGGCAGGCTCTGGAATACATCACCAGCCAGAACTTCGAGCGCCGCGCGCTGGACCTGTTCAACGTGGTGACGGTGGTGCCCGGCGCCATCGGCGCCTGGCGCACCGCGGCGGTAAAGGCGGGCGGAGGCTACCCGATCAACACCGTGGCCGAAGACGCCGACCTGACGATGAACCTGCTGGAACAGCAGTTCAAGGTGGTCTACGAGGATCGCGCGCTGGCCTTTACCGAGGCGCCGGTGGACGCCAAGGGGCTGATGCGCCAGCGCTTCCGCTGGTCGTTCGGCATCCTGCAGGCGGTGTGGAAGCACCGGCTGGCCTTTGTGAAGAACAAGGCCATGGGCTACTTCGCGCTGCCGAATATCTTGATCTTCCAGATGCTGCTGCCGCTGGTTTCGCCGTTCATCGACCTGATGTTTGTGTGGGGCATCGTCAACTACCAGATCGACAAGCACTACCATCCCGAGGCGGCCTCGGCGGCCAGCTTCGACAAGCTGCTGATCTACTTCCTGGCCTTCATGCTGATCGATTTCGTGACCTCGTCGATCGCCTTCAGCCTGGAGCGGCGTCACCCGGCCAACAAGGGCGACGGCTGGCTGCTCTTCCACATCTGGCTGCAGCGCTTTGCCTACCGTCAGGTCTTCTCGATCGTGCTCTTCAAGACGCTGAAGCGGGCGATTGACGGCAAACCCTTCAACTGGGACAAGCTGGAGCGCACCGCCAAAATGAGCAAAGCCACAGACGCAATCACCGAGCGCGCCTAGCACCAAGAAGCAGCTTGCAACGAAGAGTAGCGTGCAACGAAGAGTAGCGTGCAACGAATAGTAGCGCCGGTCTCCAGACCGGCTGTGGCGCGGGTTTCCAAACCCGCGCATTGCAGAACCGCAAGTCGCGTTACAATCAGTCTCCAGACC
>JBAVMZ010000022.1:0-2587 GCA_049690595.1 Occallatibacter sp.
AGTGGAAGGCGCGCGCCGAAGGCTGCCAGCTTCCATCGCGCCCCACCAGCCGCGCCCCGCCCGCGCCGGCCCGCGGCTCGGAATCCATATGCTCGATGGCCCGCACCAGCGCGCCCTCGTGGAAGAAGGCGTCCGAGTTCAGCAGCACCAGGTAGCGCCCCCGCGCCTGGGCCATGGCCAGGTTGTTGGCGGTCGCAAAGCCCAGGTTGACCTCGCTCTTGATCAGCCGCACCGGCGTGGCGCGCGCGGCAAACTCGGCTTCGACCATCGCCGCCGAGCCGTCGCGGCTGGCGTTATCCACCACGAGAATCTCGGCGCGCTCCCCGTCCTTGAGCCGGGCGCACTCGGCCAGGGCGGACTCCAGGCACTCGCGCAGAAGCTCGCGCGTGTTAAACGAGACGATGAGGATCGAGGCCTCCAAATCGGCGGCCGTCCCCAGGGCTGGAGCCATCTCTTCCAAAGTGCCTCAAGTATAGTGCGGCCAAGCAACTTTTGCCGGTAACCAGGGTGATCGCATGAAGACCCGGACCGCAAGAGACGCGGTGTTTTTGAAAGGGCACGACCTCACAGGCTGCGGAAGACCCAGCAAATGGCACGGAAAATGTGTCAGGGCACGACTTCAGTCGTGCCGATAAAGCCTATGAAATCAATTGGGCTTTAGCCCCTGAGCGATGGTTCCGTGCCCTTTCAAGGCCATTGCCTCTCGCGTTCCATCCCCTTCGCACGGTTGCCCTGCCCGTGGCTCTTTTGGGTCATAATCGGCCGGGTACGGGTCAACGGCCCTGCCGCGGCCCCGGGGTTCTATGCTGGTTGTGCCAGGGGAGAGCGCGCCGGCGCCGCCCCGGAACGGAGACCGCCCTGAACCGCTTCGCATGGAATCTCGCTCTTTCTCTGGGCGCGGCCCTGCTTCTGGCCGCGGTGGGCGCGCCCTTGTGCGCGCAGGCTCCGGCCGTGACGGGCGGGGTCACCACCTTCCGCGTCACCGGCGAGGTGGTGCTGCCCCACGTCACCCGGCTGGGCATCAATTTGGGCGAGCAGAACTACTACGACTCCGGACAGATGCTCAAGAACCTGCTCTTCCGCAATCCCGGCTTCGAAGCCATGGCCTTCCGCAGCGTCCTGCATTGCAACACCGCCGCCGCCGACCTCTGCCAGGACCACCGCTCGGGGCTGACCTGGCCGGCCGGCTTCTGGGACGATGCGCGCTTCGAGGTCCTCGACGGGCTGGACGCCGGACGCACCGGCAGGGTCGTCGAGAGCGGCCCGATCGCCGGTGGGTATGCCGTGACGCTCGACGCCAAAGGCCGGCAGGCCGGAGCGGGCGACTGGATCGCCGTCTCGAAGGACTTTCCCGGCGACCCGGCGGCCGGCTGGTGGCCCAGCCTGCAGGGCGGCGCCCAGCTCAAGGCTGAGCGCGCGGACCTCTCCCCTGCCACCCAGGGCCGCCAGGCTTTGCGGATCGAGGCGGCCGGCCCGGCCCAGTCGGCGCAGCTCAAGTCCTACTTCGACACCACCGAGGGACGCACCTTCCTTCGTCTCAAGGGCCGCTACCGAATCAGCTTCCGCGCCAAATTCCTCACCGGCTTCAAGATTCTCCGCGTCAGCGTGCGGCGCATAGCGCCCGGCGCGCGCGCGTATCTCGACCAGGACGTCCTGCTCAAGCCGCAGTGGACCGACTACCCGCTCGACTTTGCCGCCAACGAGGGCCCGGCGCCGGTGGGCCCGGTCGAGGTCAGCTTCTCGACCGCCGGCGGCGCGCTGCTGCTGGACGACGTCAGCCTGGAGCGGACCGACGGCGACCCGGCCAACCGCACTGCCTTCCGCGACGAGGTGGTTCAGACCCTGAAGGAACTCCGTCCCGGCGTACTGCGGTTGATATCGGGCCACTCGGGGCTGGGCAGCACCATCGACAATCTGATTGCTCCGGTGGGCGCGCGCGTGCGGCCCGGTTACCTCGGCTGGACCTCGACGCAGGAGGATATTCCGGTCGGCTTCCCCGAGTTCCTCGCGCTCTGCCGCGAGGTCGGCGCCGAGCCCTGGCTGGTGATTCCGCTGGCGATGAACCGCGCAGAGGCGCGCAGGCTGGCCGAGTACCTGACCGGAAGCGCCTCGACCGAAGGCGGCGCCGTGCGCGCCAGCGAGGGCCAGGCCGAGCCCTGGAGCCGCGTCTTTCCCACCATCCATCTGGAGCTGGGCAACGAGACCTGGAACGGCATCTACACCGGGGCCACGATGGACAGCGCGCTGGCCTACGGCCGCCGCGCCGGCGTCATCTTCTCCACGCTGCGGGCAGCGGCCGGCGCCGATGCGGCGCGGCTGGACCTGGTGGTGGGCGCGCAGGTGGTCACGCCTGGGCGCAATCACGAGATATTGGAGGGCGTGCGCGAGGCCAACTCGCTGGCCATCGCCCCCTACCTGATGCACTCGGTCACCCAGTGGGCCACCGACGACGAGCTCTTCGGGCCGCTGATGGCCGAGCCCGAGGAGATGTCGCGCGGCGGCGTGGTGGCGGCTTCGCGCGCCTCGGCGGCCGGCAGGCAGCTCGCTGTCTACGAGGTGAACCTGCACACCACCGACGGAACCACAC
>JBAVMZ010000023.1:0-13344 GCA_049690595.1 Occallatibacter sp.
GCCCGGGGGTCCGCCCGCGCCGGGGCCAGCGGGTGGCGCCTGGGCAATCGCCACAGACCCTGCCACAACAAATGCTGCAATCGCAAAACCCAACCGTACCGCCATTGAAGTCTTCATCGTCTGCTCCTGAACATTCCGTGTGTATCGCGTTTCTGTCTCCGGTCTCCGCCGTCTTCTTTGCGCCGGGCTGCCCCGGTCTCCTCCGGTTTACCGTGCTTCGTCCTCGGCCATCAGTTGGGCCAGCGGCTCCAGTGCGCTGGGCGCCTGGCGAGCCACGTCGCTGTCCACTCTGGCCATCAACTCTTCTTCCTCGCGGGCCTGCTCGGCGGCGCGCTCAAGCTCGAGCTGCCGCTGCTGCTCGATGCGCGCCTGCTCGGCCAAAACGCTCCGATGATGCTCGTAGAGCCCGCCCGAGACGCCGCCCGCAGCCAACAGGCAGCCCAGCGCCCAGCCCAACGCCAGCCGCCAGACCCTCCGCGGCGCCGCCGCCATGCGCGGCCTGCTCAGCTCCGCTTCGCTCCAGGCGTCGAGGCTCCGCCGGAAGTCCGCCAACGCGGCGGCCAGCTCCGGCTCCAGTTCCTCGCCCTCCCGCATTCCCGGATTCCGATTCCCGATCGTCATTTCCTTCCCCCCAGTTCGACGCGCACCCGCGCCACAGCCCGGGACAGGTGCGCCTTCACCGTTCCCTCGTTCAGCCCCGTCGCCCGGGCAATCTCGCTCAACTCCTGCTCATCCACGTAGCGCAGAAGGAAGCAGGTCCTCTGCCGCTCGCTCAGCCCCTCGACCGCCTTCCACACCTGACCCACCCGCTCGCGCGCCAGCAATTGCCGCTCGGCCGAGCTCTCCCCGCTGGGCAGCCAGTTGGCCGCCTCGTCCACGTCCACCGAGTTGGTCCGCGTCGACCGCCAGAACTGCATCCTCCGGTTGCGCCAGTGGTCCTTCTGCAGGTTGATGGCAATCCGCATCAGCCAGGTCAGCGTACTCGACTCGCCGCGGAAGCCGGCCCAGTTGCGATACGCCTTCAGGAAACACTCCTGCGTCAGCGTCTCGGCCAGATCCACGTCGCGCGTGGAAGCCAGCAGGAAGCGGTAAATCTGTGGCCGGTGGGCCGTAACAACAGCCGCAAACTGCCCCTCGGCCACGGCCTGTGCGGTGGTCTCGCTCATCGCCTCCCATGGTATGCCGGCTGCCATCACTCAGGTAGACGCCCCCCCGGCATGGAAGATTACATGCGGATGGGCGGCGGGGCCATTTCGCCGCGCTCCGGACTATGCCCGGAATGAACCCCGGGCGAGCATCTACAGGCTTCGGAAGAGCTCGGCTCCTGGCACGAAATGAGCCAGGACACGACTTCAGAGGCTGCGGATAAACCCGACAAGTGGCGCGAAAAATGTGTCAGGGCACGACTTCAGTCGTGCCGATAAAGCCCATAAAATCAATTGGGCTTCAGCCCCTGCGGGATGGTTTTCGGGGAATTTCGCCATCCCTTTGGAGTTTTCCGGCAGCCTCTGAAGTCGCCCCGACACAAGGCCAATACCATCCGAGTCTCTCCGTGGCCTACAGCGAAACCAGAGTGGCTGTATCCCGAAGGCAAGGCCCTCAAGTCGACGCGACCAACAGGGAGCGGCGACCCTGCACAAAGCTCAATGGGCCACACCAACTCTGGTTTCGCTCTAATTCACCCCATCCACTCGCCGATACCGCTCCACTTGTACTCCAGGTCACGCGCCGGTCCGCCGCCCAGCGCATCGCGAACCGCGTCGCACACCCGCACCATCCCCTCGTGGCCGTGCTTGTCGAATATCTCCTGGCCGATCGCCCGCGTCTCCGGCGAGGCAAAGCTCTTCCCCGTGGCGTGAACGCGGCAGAGGCGCGTCAGATAGGGCTTCAACTCCGGCCCGAGCGGCGGCCGCGCCAGCCGGGCAGCCGCCGCCTGACGCCGCGCCTCGGCCATCATCGCCTCCAGTTCGTTGTTCTTCGCCTGCTCCTCCGCGCGGCTCTTGTTGCCCTTCCGCGCCATCAGCCAGAGGACAATCAGGCCGATCGCCACCCACCAGTACCAGGCCATGCCGCACCTCCCGCAGGATTTCTACGCCCGGCAAGGGAGGATGCGCAACCGCAACCCGGCTGGCGGCGCGGAGACTCGCCGCCGCGCAGGCGTCTTCCTGCAGCCGCCAGGCTGGTAAACTGGCAGGGAAAACGCTTTCCGCCGCGCACCGGCGCCGCAGACCGAAAGGACACGCCCATGCTTCTGCCCGAACTCCGCCAGCAGGTCCTCGCCGCCAACAAGGAGATCGCCCGCCGCGGCCTGGCGCCGCACACCTTTGGCAACGTCAGCGGCATCGATCGCTCGGCCAGCCAGCCCCTGGTCGTCATCAAGCCCAGCGGCGTCGATTATGCCGCCATGGCGGCAGAGGACCTGGTCATCACCGACCTTGACGGGAAGATCGTCGAGGGCCGCCTGCGCCCTTCGAGCGACCTGGACACGCACACCCTGCTCTACCGCGAGTTCCCTGGCATCGGCGGTGTCGTCCACACCCACTCCGAGTTCGCCACAGCCTGGGCCCAGGCCGGCCGCGCCATTCCCTGCCTCGGCACCACCCACGCCGACTACTTTCACGGCCCCGTCCCCTGCACCCTGCCCTTGACGGCCGAGGAGGTCGAGGAGGCTTACGTGCGCAACACCGGCGCGGTGATTGTCCGCCACTTCCGCGCCCAGCTGCTCGACCCTGCCGCGGTCCCCGGCGTGCTCGTGGCCGGCCACGCGCCCTTTGCCTGGGGCCGGACGCCGGCCGTGGCCGTCGAACACGCCGACGTCCTCGAGTACATTGCCCGGCTGGCCTTCCGCAGCGTCCTGCTGGGAGCGCCCGAGGCCGGGATTCCCGCCTACGTGCGTGACCACCACTACAGCCGAAAGCACGGTCCTGGTGCAACCTATGGACAGAAGTAGCCATCTCCCGAATCGGAAGACGGGCGGCGGGACGCGGCAGGAGTGCGGAAAAGCCCCGGCCTGCTGCCATTTACCAATTTTCGTAGGTAAATTCCCTTCCCCGTAGGCCGCCTTCCATTTGGTGGATTTTTTGCGTAGATTGGAAGTGGAGCGGTTGACCCCTCTTTTTCATTTGCGTCAATATCCTGTTCCTTATCAAACGGTTGCCGGATGGGATGCCGGCGGCAATTCGCCTCGGCCCGGCATGGCAACCAACGTGCTAACTCAAGTTTTTAACCGTAGGTGCGCACTCCTATGGAGAAGAATCTCCTGAACCGTTTGCAGGCGTCGCTGCTGGCCGTGGCTACGGTCGGCCTGGTGATGCTGGCGGTGTGGAATTACCAGCAGGAGAGCCAGTTTCAGCAGCCCGACGACGGCGTCTGGTGGAGCGAGGCGCAGGGGGGGCTGGAGGCGCTGCGGGTGCTCCCCGGGCTGCCGGGCGAGCGCGCCGGCCTGAAGACCCACGACCTGCTGACCGAGGTGAACGATCTGCCGGTGGAGCGCGTGGCCGACCTGGAGCGCGAACTCGCCCGCACCACCAGCTACGGCAATGCCCGCTACGCCATCACCCGTTCCGGCATCCCACTGGATACGCCGGTGATCGTGGTCCCCGAGCCCGCCGACCGCAGCATGCAGATGGGCGAGCGAGTCATCGGGCTGATCTACCTGGGCATCGGCCTCTACGTTCTTTTCCGCCGCTGGACGGCCCCGCGCGCCACCCACTTCTATCTCTTCTGCCTGGTCTCTTTCGGGCTCTACGCCCTGAAGTACACCAGCAAGCTGGACGTGCTGGACTGGACCGTCTTCTGGGCCAACCTCGTCGCCGAGTCGCTCCAGCCGGCGCTCTTCCTGCACCTCGCCCTCAGCTTCCCCGAGGAGCGGCTCAAGCGCCTGAAACGGCGCTGGCTGCTGCCGCTGGTGTATGCGCCGGGCATGGGGCTGCTCGGACTCTGGGTGCTGGCGCTCGACCGCTGGCAGGCCACCGGACTGCTGCGTCACCGGCTGGACCAAACCGCCACCGGCTACGACGCCATCTTCTACCTGCTGGCCGCGGCTCTCTTCATGCGCAGCTACGCGCGCGCCGATACGCCGCTCGAACGCCAGCAGTTGAAGTGGCTGACGCGCGGCGCTCTGCTGGCGATCCTGCCCTTCTCGCTCTTCTACGCCATCCCGTTCATCTTCGACCTGCAGATGTCCCCGCTGCTGACCCGGCTGGCCGGGTTATCCCTGGTGATTCTGCCGCTCACCTTCAGTTGGGCCATTGTCCGATTCCGGCTGATGGACACCGACCTGATCTTCAAGCGGGGCGTGGCCTATACGCTGGCCACCGGCCTCATCCTCGGCGCCTACTTCGGCATCATTGCCTCGGTGGCGCGCGTCGCCCACAGCCGCCTGCCGGAGTCGGTCCGCGACTGGGGCGAGGTGATCGCCATTCTGGTGGTGGCCGCCAGCTTCGAGCCGCTCAAGCGCCGCATCCAGAGCTGGGTCGATCGCATCTTCGACCGCCACCGCTACGACTACCGCAAGGCGCTGGTCGAGTTTGGCCGCGGCCTGAGCAGCGAAACCGATCTCCAGGCGCTGCTGAACTCGATCGTCGAGCAGTTGCCGCGCACCCTGCTGGTGGCGCGCGTGGCGGTCTTCATGGCCGGCGAGACCCGTGCATTGCGCCTGGCCGCCGCCCACGGACTGCCCCCCGAGGCGACCATTGGGAGCACCCGGGAGCGCCAGGGCTCCGGCGCGCTCGACCTCGGCTTCCTCGACTTCGACCGCGCCGCCGACCACGGACACATCTTCCTGGAGAACGCGCAGGCCGCCCTGCACCTGCCCGAGGCGCAGCAGCGCGCCGCCGCGCTACTGGACCTGAACTACTACCTGCCCTGCCGCGTGCAGGACGGAGCCGCCGCGCGCACCATCGCCGTCATCGGCCTGGGCCGCACCATCGGCGGCGACTTCCTGTCAAGCGAGGACGTGGAGCTGCTCGAGTCGCTGGCCAGCTACATCGGCATCGCGCTGCAAAACGCCACCCTTTACGCGCGCCTGGAAAACAAGATTGCCGAGTTCGAAAGGCTGAAGGAGTTCAACGAAAACATCGTCGAGTCCATCAACGTGGGCATCCTGGCAATCGACCTCGAAGGGCGCATCGAGAGCTGGAATGCCCAGATGGAGGCGATGTACGCCCTGAGCCGCGCCGAGGCGCTGGGCCAGGAGCTGAGCTCGGTCTTTCCGCCAGAGTTGGTCGCCGCCATCGAGGGCTTCGGCAGCGAACCGGGCGTGCATCACCTGCTCAAGTTCCGCCTGACCACCCGCGCCGGCGAGCAACGCACGGTCAACGTGGCCATTGCGCCGCTGCTCTCGCGCGACTTCGTGGCCCTGGGACGCATCGTGCTGGTCGACGACATCACCGAGCGCGTCTCGCTGGAGTCGCAGCTCGCGCAGGCTGACAAGCTCAGCTCCATCGGGCTGCTTGCCGCCGGCGTGGCGCACGAGATCAACACCCCGCTGGCCGTCATCTCCAGCTACGCCCAGATGCTGGCCAAGCAGATGAAGGGCGATCAGCGGCTGGGGCCGGTGCTGGAAAGAATCACGCAGCAGAGCTTCCGCGCCGCCGAGATCGCCAACGGGCTGCTCAACTTCTCGCGCACCTCCACCACCGAGTTCCGCGAGACCAATCTGAACCAGGTCATCCGCGACACGCTCACGCTGCTCGAACATCAGTTCAAGAAGGCGCAGATCCAGGTGGCGCTGGAACTGGACGACGAACTGCCCTCCATCAACGGAAACCCCGGCAAGCTGCAGCAGGTCTTTCTCAATCTGCTGATGAACGCCAAGGACGCCATGCCCGAGGGCGGCAGGCTGCGCGTGGCCACGCAGGCCAACGGCCACGTCGAGGCGGTGGTGGCGGACACCGGCTCCGGCATCGCCCCCGAACACCTGAAGCGCATCTACGATCCCTTCTTCACCACCAAGACCACGCCCAGGCCGGGCGACCGCCGCGGCACCGGGCTGGGCCTTTCGGTCTCTTACGGCATCATCCAGGAGCACGCCGGCAAGATCCACGTCGAGAGCGAAGTGGGCGCCGGCACCACCTTCCATCTCGAGTTTCCGCTTTTAAGGAATTCCGTCCATGCCTGAGGCTGAACTGCCCGTGAATCTCTCCGCATCCGCCGGCTCCGGCGCCACATTCGGGGCCAGCATCCTGGTCATCGACGACGAATCGGCCATCCGCGAGTCGCTGGAGGTGCTACTGACGCTCGAGGGCTACCAGGTGCGCCTGGCCGCGGACGGCGAGGAAGGACTGCGCATCCTCGACCTGGAGACCTTCGACCTGGTGCTGCTGGACCTGGCCCTGCCGGGCAAGAGCGGCCTGGAGCTGCTGCCCGGGATCAAGGAGCGCCAGCCCGAGCTGCCGGTCATCATGATCACCGCCTACGGCACCGTCGACAACGTCGTCGACGCCATCCGCGCCGGCGCGGAGAACTTCGTCCAGAAGCCCTGGGACAACGAAAAGCTGCTGGCCGACATCCGCTCGGCCATCGCCCGCCACAAGGCCGAGGAAGAAAACCTTCAACTCAAGCGCACTCTCAAGCAGCGCTACAACTTCGCCAACATCGTGGGCAAGAGCGAGACGATGCTGCGCGTCTTCGACCTGGTGGCGCAGGTGGCGCCCTCGCGCTCCACCGTCCTCATCCAGGGCGAGAGCGGCACCGGCAAGGAGCTGATCGCCAAGGCCATCCACGCCAACTCGCCCCGCCGCGACAAGCCCTTCGTGCCGGTCAACACCGGCGCCATGCCCTCCGAGCTGCTCGAATCCACCCTCTTCGGCCACGTCAAGGGCGCCTTCACCTCGGCCATCGCCTCCAAGAAAGGCCTCTTCGAAGTCGCCAACGGCGGCACGCTCTTCCTCGACGAGATCGCCACCATGGGCTTCGACACGCAGGCCAAGATCCTGCGCGTCCTCCAGGACCGCCGCTTCATGCACCTGGGCGGCATCCAGGAGATCCAGGTGGACGTGCGCATCCTGGCCGCAACCAACATCGACCTGCGCCAGGCCGTGCGCGACGGCCGCTTCCGCGAGGACCTCTTCTACCGGCTCAACGTGATCACCGTCGACCTGCCTCCGCTGCGCTCCCGCCGCGAGGACATTCCCCTGCTGGTCCAGCACTTCCTCGACTTCTACGCCAACGAAAACGGCCTCGCCCCGCGCCGCCTCTCGGCCGACGCCCTGCGCGCGCTCATCGACTACGACTGGCCGGGAAACGTCCGCGAGCTGGAGAACTCGATCGAGCGCGGCGTGGTGCTGTCCAACGCACCGCTGATCGGCGCCGACCTGCTCCCCGGCCACATCACCGGCCGCAGCTTCCAGGACGCCCTCCTCGAACACAATCCCAACGCCTCGCTTTTCGACATCCTCGAAGACATCGAGCGCCGCATCATCATCGAGAAGCTCGAACGCTGCAACTGGAACCAGACCGACGCCGCCGAGCAGTTCCGCATCCCCCTCTCCACGCTCAACCAGAAGATCAAGCGGCTGAATATCGAGATACGGAAGAAGACGCGGGAGTAGGGGTCGGGGACCTCGCATCGGGGATCAGGGAGTAGCGCGTAGAGGGTGTCTCACGAATCGGCTTTGAAAGGGCACGGCTTCAGCCGCGCCGGAAATTCCGTCCCGAAAGACCCTAACCCTCCCACGCGGCGTCAGCCGCGCTTCAGTCCTTGTGCGCATCCCGTCCAAGTGGAACTCCTGACCCTGCCGTAATTGGCGTCGAGTCCAGGCTGGAGCAGGCAAAGGGCGGTCAGCCGCCTCGCCATGGCCTGCACCTCTTCCGCCTCGGCCAGGGTCAACGGGCGCTTCAGGAAGCTGTACTCCCGGTAGCTGAGCCACTTCTTCATCACCTGATAGCCGCCGATATACAGCTCCCAGACCAGCTCCGGGACATTTGTCCAGGCGCAGAGGTCGTTCAGGTACACGTCCACCACCGTGCTGCCCAGGCGCTTCAAGCCCTCATCCCGCGTAATGCCCAGCGCCGCCAACCCTTGCGCCAGTTCGGCGAGTTCCTTCGCTGTCCGCTCACGGTTCACCAGTTTGCCGCGTCCGGGCATGGTCACGCCCTCTTTTCCGGCGTGTCCCCAGCCTGCCGTGAGCTGCAAGTCTTCATCGGCAACGAGCGGCTTGCCGTCCATGCGCTTCAGTCCGGCAACAGAGCGCAACTCAGGCCGCAGCGCGCCCGCCGTCACGCCCGCCACGGGCCGCTCGGTATCCAGCAAATCCGCCACTCGCTTACCCAGAGCCGCCGATGCTTTGAACTGTTCCAGGGAAGATGGAAGCGGAATGCGCGGCCAGTCCTGCCGGATGCCATCGGCATTCTCTTCCAGGTAGGCAGGGGAATAGCCGATGGCGAGGACGTGCAGCCAGAAGTCTGGTTCGGCAGTTTTTTCCCGATCAAGGCCGAGGGCTTCGAGATACTTTCTTACCGTCGGCGAATAATTGTGCAGCGCCGAGGCTTCTGCTTTGAATAGATGGCCGTTCGTTGCTTCGGGTCGGCTTTGTTTTAGATCCAGCGGAAAATAGTAGGCATGGCCGCGCAGGGCATCATTATCACCCAAGGCCGCCGTAAACATGAACGGAATACCCTCTGGATTGGCAACCCCTGCCGGACGGGTAGCAATAAAGCGGTTCCCCTCAAAGCACTGCGCCCACAGAGTAGGGCGCGACCGATTCCAGATTGACGGAATGTCTGAGAAATAACACCAGCGCGTATCGAAAGGGCGCACAGCATAGCGGACAATCTGGCTGCTCTGGAATCCCGCGTCCAATGCCCGCGCTCGCAACTTTCGTGCATCGAATCCAGCCCAGTCGCCGGTGAGTGTGGACGATGCCAGCCGGTAGGCATCCCAGTCCAGGCTCTTGTCGTGGTAGAGACGCATCCGTTCTTCCAGCTTTTCACGGTCACAATCGATCAACGCGCCGCCGCGCTTTTCCATCAGGCCGTTGCTCGGAGATTCCGCGCAGAGGTCTGTGATCTTCGGCCATTCGCTGTAGGCCGCGCTCACCTCTTGCGGCTGAAAGGAGTAACGGTTCGCTGGTGTCGGCGAGGCGCTGGCGTATCGGCTTTCGATCGCCACATCTTGCAAGCTCTCGATAAGTTCTTCCCGCTTGCGCGTTCCCCAAAATTCTCTGTACAAGACAGATGTCGAATTCTCCGAAAGGATTCCCTCCGTGGCTAAAGCCAGCGTTGATTCTGTTGGCTCTGTGCGGGGGTTGAAACCCCCGCCTCCCTCCGGACTGCGCCTTTCCGCAGCCTGCTTTGCTTTATCGCGCCGAATCATCAGACCGATGGCCGTTCCCACGCGAATCCCTTCGTGGTTGCTCTCCGTCGAAAAAACGCTGGGGTCTGGTTTGCCCTCTGGCGTCAACTTTCCCGTTTCCCGGCTATCTCCATTCAAGCAGTCGAACCAGAGCGCATCGAAGCCGTTGAGAAGCCTCTTCCGCATGACCACATAGGAAGGCTCGCTGAGATAGGAAAAATTCGAGATAAGACACACCACGCCGCGATGGCTCTTCTCCGCGATGCGCCTTTCCGCCAGCCGGAAGAAGCGGATATAGAGATCGTCGAGATTGAACTTCTTGATGCCCCATTCCTTGATGAGTCCCTCTTTGTAGGGTTCCACCAGGCCGTCTTCTTCCGTGGGACTCACTCCGGCGAAGGCGTTATAGGGCGGGTTGCCCAGCACCACCAGAATCGGCTTGTCGCGCTTGACGGTATCGGCCTCCTCGCGTTCCTCTTCGAACTCCTGAAAGGGCAGATGCGCCTTTTGCTTGTCCGGCGGCTCCCACCCGGTGAGGGCGTTGGTGAGATAGACTCCCGCGCGCTCCCGCTTGCCCGCCGGTTCCTCCACGAGCGGCGCATGGGCTCGCTGCAGGTACATTCCAAGCTGGAGGTGGGCGATGACGTAAGGCGCGGGCAGAATCTCGAAGCCGAAGACGCGCTCTTTCGCGGCCTGTTTGAGCTGGTGCGGAGTGAGCGCATCTTCGCCGCGCTCTTCTTTCAGCGTGCGATGGATGCGGTCCAGCACCTCGACCAGATACGCGCCTGTGCCGCAGGCCGGATCGAGAACGTAGACATTGGGGTCGGCAAGGCCGGAGGGAAGGCCAAGCTCCGTGCGCAGAACCGTGTCAACGCGCTCCACCATGTAGCGCACAATCTCGCGCGGGGTGTACCAGACGCCAAGCTGCTTGCGAAGTTCAGGGTCGAATGCCTCAAGGAATGGTTCGTAGAAGTATTGGACGGCGGTGTCTTCTTCGAATCGCTGGAAGAAGGCGGCGGTATCCACGCGGTTCAGCACTTCGCCGGTGAGCCAGAGCAATTCTTCCAATCCCAGGGAGCGCACGTGCGAGGGCGTGACCAGGCGCTCGAAGAGCGCACGAATCATGGGAACCTGTAGGGACCAGACAGCCGACTTCCACTCGAATTGATCGCCCCCGCCGGAAGCTGACCTGACGCGGCCCGGCTCGCGGCTCCATAGAACCCATGCGGAGAAAAGGCCGTAAAAGAGCGTTTGCACCAGGGTGCTGCGGAAGAAATGCTGGCCTTTCTTGTTCTCTTTTTCCGTGGCCAGATCGCTTTCGAACTTGAGGCCGAGCGCCTCCTCCAGCGCTTTGCGCACGTCCTCCAGTTCCTTGAGCGAGGAGCGCGGTTCGATCTTGGCCAGAGCCTCGCGGGCATAGGAGGCCAGAAAGCTGGCCAGCACGTCCGGCGAAGTGATGGGCACGGCGCTGAGCAGGGCGCGGGTGAGAAACTCCTCCAGGCTCTTGCCGGCTTCGCCCTCGGCCTTGCGCGGATGAGCGGCCAGCGCCCAGAACGCGGCTTCGCTCTTGGCCAGAGTGAAGGTCTCCAGGGTGCGCTGCTTATCGTCCTTGCCCAGAACGACGACGCGAAATTCCCGGTAATTGGTCACCAGGACTTGCCCGTAGGCGTGCAGATACTTCTTTACCTGCTCCGATTGGGCGGTCTTGCTGGTGTCTTCCGAGAGTCCCTTCACTTCGACCGCACCGCGGTTCGGTGGTTGCACGGTGAAGTCCTCCGGCGGGGAGTTCTTCTTGAGCTGATCCTGCGTGAAGAGCCCACCATCCGGCTGTCCGGCTCCCCGGTTCTTGAGTTGCAGGATCGGCCTCACACCCGGCTTGAGCCGCTTGCCGATTTCCGAGAGCAGCCCCTCGATTGCCGGGTAGTAGGACGTTTCATCGGTGGCCTGACCGGACGCGCGAATTTCCGCCAGTTTGGCGAGATAAGCCTCTACGGGATGCACAAACCATTTCTACAGCAGTCCAGTGACGGGGGCAATTGATGGGGATGGTACAGCGGTGGAGGCCCTGGGCCAGCCCACCCCGCCATTTGCAGAGAACATCCCCGGCTTGGCGCACACTGGAGAAAGCATATCCTCCTGCCTGGAAGTCGAATTTGCCGGAGGGACCTTCAAGACACCCCTCCCCCCTCCCCCAAAAAGCTGTGAGACTGTGAAACTGTGATCCACGGCCGGTGCGGACAGAAAGACACCCTCAACAGAATCAACACTATTGCGGCCAGAAGTGGAGGCACACCCCCTCCCCTGCAAGACTGTGAAACTGTGAAACTGTCAGACTGTGGAGGCGCGCGGCCCGGGTCCGGCCGGGCCTTCCCGGCCACAAACCTTGGGTGCCCCAGGTCTGGATTTTCAGACCTGGGAAGGCACGAAACCCGCTGACTCGCCGACCTGCCGACTCGCTGACCTGCTCCCGGCCGCCCCGCCAAAACCCCGCGCCCCCGCCCCACTTCGTAAAATAGACACATGCCGAAGATTCGCGCCCCGCTTCGCGTCACCACGTTGATTGCCGGCGCGTTCTTCATGGAGATGCTGGACGCTACCATCATCGCCACGGCGCTGCCGCAGATGGCGCGCAGTTTCCACGTGGGACCGGTGAGCCTGAACATCGGCATGACCGCCTACATGCTCACGCTGGCGGTCTTCATCCCCATCAGCGGCTGGATGGCCGACCGCATGGGCTCGCGCACGGTCTTTGCCGCAGCCATCGGCGTCTTCACCGTGGCCAGCGGCCTCTGCGGCATCTCCACAACGCTGGGCCAGTTCATCCTCTTCCGCATTCTGCAGGGGGTGGGCGGGGCCATGATGGTGCCGGTGGGCCGGCTGATCGTGCTGCGCACCGCGCCCAAGGAGAAGCTGACGCAGGCCCTGGCGCTGATCACCTGGCCGGGGCTCTCGGCGCTGGTCATCGGGCCGCCGCTGGGCGGCTTCATCACCACCTACCTGAGCTGGCACTGGATCTTCTTCCTCAATCTGCCCGTCGGCCTGCTGGCGCTGGTGCTGGCGCTCGTGTGGATCGAGAACGTGCGCGGCGAGGATCTGCATCCCTTCGACTGGACCACCTTCGTGCTGGGCGGCTTCGGCTCGGCAGGCGCGGTCTACGGGCTGGAGCGGCTGGGCGGCGACGTGGCCCACTGGAAGGCGCCTGTGGCCATCCTTGCCGCGAGCGTGCTGAGCGGCGTGGTGGCCGTGCAGCTCGCGCGCCACAGGCCCGAGCGCTCGCTCATCGACTTCGAGTCGCTGCGGCTGAAGACCTTCTCGCTCTGCGTCAACGGCGCCAGCCCGTTCCGCGTGGCCGTGGGCGTGCTGCCGTTTCTGCTGCCGATGATGTTCCAGATCGCCTTCGGACTCACCGCCTTTCAGGCCGGGCTTTACCTGCTGGTCCTCTTTGCCGGCGACTTCTCGATGAAGGCGCTGGTGATTCCGATTCTGCGCCGCTGGGGCTTCCGCCGCGTCATCATCGTCAACGGCATCTGCGTCGCCCTCTCCATGGTCTTCTGCTCGGCCTTCACGCCGCGGACGCCGGTTTGGACGATTGTCCTCATCCTTTACGTGCACGGCGCCTGCCGGTCGATGGAGTTCACCAGCCTGACCACGCTGGCCTTCGCGGAGATTCCGCCGGAGCGCATGAGCCGGGCGAATGGCTTCCTGAGCGCGGTGATGCAGTTGAGTTCCGGCATGGGCGTGGCCGTCGGCGCCATCACGGTAAGCCTGGTGGCCGCCGCGCGCGGCCACTCGGTGAATCAGCCGCAACTCAACGACTTCCGCCTGGCGATCCTCTTCATGTCGGTTCTTGCGCTCGGCCCGGTGATCGACTCGCTGGGCATGGACCCGCGCGCCGGCGCCGACACCAGCGGCCACGCCCACCCGCACCTGGGCGAGACGCAACTGCTCGACGACAGCCAGTGCGGGGACTAAAGCGGCTCCAGAATAGCTATACCCCGAAAGCAGTGCTCTCAAGTCGACGCGACCATCAAAGAGCGGCGACCTTGAAC